>JAZFVY010000456.1:0-9221 GCA_036447975.1 Desulfobacterales bacterium | reverse complement strand
GTTGACACACTTGGCGAAGTTATTGGTGTTACCGTTAAGGAAGATGTGATCGACCAGATTTTCAGCCGCTTCTGTATCGGAAAATAATGTTTCACGTGAAACAAATTGAGCGCTTTATGATCAAATTTAAGATTTTTATAGCCGAGGTCTCAGTTTGTTTGACTTCCGGATCGTCCGGATCAGGAGCTATATTATGAAAGTAGACTTTTTGCCGTATTTTGAAAAATACGAAGCGATTGTAGCCATGGCGGACGAAGCGTTCGCGCGAGTGCTGAATGAGTTTCCAGAATGTGTAAAATGTAAAATTAAATGCGACGATTGCTGTTATGCATTGTTTGATCTTACGCTGATCGAAGCGATCTATATAAACCATCAGTTCAATAAAACTTTTAAGGGACAGGAAAAAGAGAGACTGATCGAAAAGACAAACCGGGCTGATCGCAAAATACACATGATTAAAAGACAAGCGTATAAAGATAAACAGGCCGGCAAGAACGATGTAGAGATACTGGTGGATATTGCCGGCCAACGCGCCAGGTGCCCTCTTCTAAACGATGCGAAAATGTGTGACCTTTATGATTGTCGGCCGATAACATGCCGGGTTTACGGTATGCCGACAGCCATTGAAGGGATCGGCCATACCTGTGGCATATCTGGATTTGTTGAAGGCAAACAGTATCCCACAATAAATCTGGATATAATTCAAAAAAAGCTTTACGAAATTTCCGCTGAATTAGTTGGCCAGATTAAAACCAAATATGTGAAAATGGAAGAAATGCTCGTCCCGCTGTCAATGGCGATTCTTACAGACTATGATGAAGACCACCTCGGAATTGCCGAAACGGAAAAAGCCGGAGAAGAAACAAGGAAAGAAAAATGACGAAGATCTCTCCTAAAGAAGAGGAAAAGAGAAAAAGGGCCATTTTCGAAAGCATGTCTCCTAGGCGCCAGAAGCATATTCTAAAAAAAGGATATGAAAAATGGGACCCGTTTTTAGAACCGAAAGATCCGATAGATATAAGAAAAGATAAAACAAAACGAACGACTCAACAGCTTGTCCGTGAGTTTTTACAGACAAAAAGTTCAGAAGATTATAGCAATGCATATGGAGGGGGGGTGTTTGAGATTTGCCTCGGTATCGTCAACGATGACGACAAGTACAAGGGTATGTTCGAATTTAGCATCTGGTACCAGGAGTTGTTGAAACGGGAAGGGGACGAGAGTTAAACGTCTTTGCAAACATTATCGCATTCAGTTAATCAGGTTTTAAACCGTGTCAAACTCGTGCATAAGTGAGCGTAAAGAAAGAACAGGTGCTATCCTGTATATAAAAGCCGATTAAATGCGCATATTATTTAACTCACAAGTAAAATTTGCTGTTTTGCTGTTCTTTCTTAACGCTCTCTAATACACTCAGACAGTGACCCACTTTAAAACCTGATTAACTGAATGCTTGAGGGAGAAGTTTTTTCAAAAAAAAAGAATAGAAAATGCGACATTTTTGCTCATTGATAAGTGTTTGATGACACAATCAAGCGAGCATAAAGCTCCACAAAATTCCCGCACAGATTGCAGACCCGATAACACCGGAAGAGTTGCAAGCCATGGCATGCATGAGAAGAAAATTTTCCGGGTCCTCTGACTGACCTACCACATGAACCTCACGGGCCGAACCGGGAACGGCCGATACGCCGGCTGCACCCAACAGGGGGTTTATCTTTTCTTTTAGAAAGAGATTCATAATTTTAGCAAAAATAAGGCCAGAGGCGGTCGCGATGCTGAAGGCTACGGCGCCTAGTAAAAAGATACCCACAGATTTTCCAGTTAAAAAAACATCGCCCTGGGTGCTGGCGCCCACCGTTAAGCCCAGAAGTATTGTTGCTGTATCGATAATGGCCGTGCGGGCTGTTTGAGCCAGGCGATCGGTAACGCCGCATTCCTTCAAGAAATTCCCGAAAAAGAACATCCCTAAAAGCGGTATGGAGGCTGGTGCGAGGAAACAACAGAGCAAAACGGCTAATGCTTTAAAAATGACGAGTTCTTTTTTAGGCACATCTCTAAGTTCCTTCATCCGGATCAGTCGCTCCTTGCGGGTGGTCAGAAGTCTCATGATGGGAGGCTGGATTACAGGGATCAATGCCATGTAGGAATATGCGGCGATGGCGATGGGGCCGATCAAATGGGGTGCAAGTTTAGCGGTGAGAAATATGGATGTGGGTCCGTCGGCGCCGCCAATGATGGCGATGGAGGCGGCTTCCTTGGGCAAAAACCCAAGGGCCAGTGCGCTCAGAAGCGTAAAGAATATTCCCATCTGTGCTGCGGCACCCAAAAGCATGAGGATGGGCCGAGCCAGAAGAGAAGAAAAATCGGTCATCGCCCCGAGACCCAGAAAAATTATCGAAGGATAGAGACCCGTGGTAACACCAAAATACAGATAGTGCAAAACACTGTTGGGCTCATATATTCCAAGCCCAAATCCCTTGAAAAAAGGGATATTCCCCACCAAAATTCCAAAACCGATCGGTACAAGCAGAAGCGGTTCATATTCTTTCGCAGTCCCTAAATACACAAAGACAGAACCGACTACGATCATAATGATTTGTCGATAGTCAGCCAGCCAATACCCGGTATTTGTCAAAAATTGAAACAACAGCTCCATTGATTAACCTTTATTCATTTTCGTTATCTTCAGGTTGGTTCCAGGTAAAAACACCTTCGCCGTGGGAAATTAATATTTCAGAATCGCGAAAGGCCGCAAGTGTTATGTGCGGGTGCGGGAAATCATATTTTTTTGAAATTTCATAAAGGTCGGTAAGATAAAAAGTTTCATCAAGTTCTTCAATCAAAGGTTTGTAAAGATTGGCAACTTCATTAATGTCCGAAGGAAATTGTTTAGGTAAGGAAAGTGCCTGTTGCTCTTTGGGTTTATCTTCCATCTGCATTTTTTGGTTTTTCTCCAATTCGATTTGCCTTTTTTCCCAGAGCATAAGTATCTTAGGAAAAATATAAATTGTGGTAGACAAAAGCACAAGGCCGGCGAAGACAATCAAAGCGCCTACAAGGGCCATGTTCCAGCCATTGTGATAAGATATTGCTTCAAAACCGTACAATTGATAACCCCCTGATTACAAATCGTGTGAATTCGCACATACCACACGCCTTAACATCTGATCACCCATTACGCTTAATTAAGGGCAAATTTTCGATAAAACTTCCCGCCACCTCAAATAGTTATTTTTAAAGATTTAAAAATATGAAAACACTTTAGTGGTAGATCATGATACTTTTTCGATCATATATTTTATAGAATGTCAACAATAAAGCGCTGCGATTCTCAACTGCCTGTTATAACAACTAAATGCCTTTGCAACTATTTTTATTTGACACACACAATCCCTTTATCTATACTCACTTACATAACAAGAACCCATCTCAAAAATAAGATTAGGGTTCAGGGCAAGGCGCGAAACGGTGAAAAAGCGGAGCATACACGTAGTATGTGAGCAATTTGAACCGTTTTGCAACGCCGCCATGGGCACTTAGATTGTTTTTGAGATAGGTTCTAGTAAGTTTCTTTGCCAGGCAGAAAATCATAGTACAATGATTTAAAGAATTTGTAACGATATATTATCAAAGGAGGAAGATCATGCGCAAAGTTTTACATTGGTTTGCGATGCTGGCTATTATTTCCATGGGGATTTTTTTATTTTCTTGTGGAGAAAAGACCGAGAATTTATCTAAAAAGGTTGAGGAATTGAACAATAAAAACGCTGAACTCACCAAAGAGAACGCTGAGCTTAAAGAGAAAGTATCTGAGCTTACAAAGAAAATAGAGGGAATTACTACAATAATCCAAACTGATGTACTCCAAGTCGGATTCGTTTATGTATCGCCCATTGGCGACGCAGGATGGTCCTATGCCCATGACAAGGGAAGAATGTATATCGATTCCATGGATGGGGTAACGACTTCATTTGTTGAAGCTGTGGCTGAAGGACCGGATTCTGAGCGCGTCATGCTCAATATGGCCAGAAAGGGTTATGATCTGATCTTTGCAACCAGTTACGGCTACATGGACCCAATGCTTAAGGTGGCCAAACAGTTTCCCAAGGTTATATTTATGCATTGCTCCGGGTTCAAAACAGCTAACAATATGGGCAACTATTTCGGTCGGATGTATCAAGCCCGCTATCTGTCCGGAATAGTCGCCGGCTCCATGACAAAAAGCAAAACCGTGGGTTATGTGGCAGCATTCCCGATTCCCGAAGTGATTCGCGGCATAAACGCCTTTGCCCTCGGTGCACAGTCTGCCAATCCCGATGTTAAAGTCCGGGTGGTCTGGACCAAAACTTGGTACGACCCGGCAACCGAAAAAGAGGCAGCCAAGAGTCTTCTGGATGTTGGAGCAGACGTCATTACACAGCATCAGGATTCCCCAAGTGCCCAGGAAGCCGCAGAGGAAAAAGGTGTATACTCGGTGGGGTATAATTCCGATATGTCCAAATTTGCTCCAAAAGCACATCTGTGCGCACCCATATGGAACTGGGGACCCTTTTACAAGGAGATTGTAGAAAAAGTCCGACAGGGAAAATGGGAGAGCCAAGCCTATTGGTACGGCCTGGAACATGGAATTGTGGATCTTAGCCCCATGGGCAATATGGTTCCTCAGGAAGTGCAAAAACGCGTTTTGGCGAAAAAGGACGAAATTGCCTCCGGAAAGGCCAAGGTGTTTGTCGGCCCAATAAAAGACCAGGCGGGCAAGCTTCGTATTGCTAAAGGTGAAAATGCTCCGGATCAGGATTTATTGGGGATGACATGGTTTGTTGAGGGAGTCATTGGAACCACACAATAATTCCGACTAATTAACTTTACGGTCATGTCATTTTCTGAAAGGCGATGTAAATATTGCCACAGCACTGTGTCCCATATTTGGGATTGGTTGGTTTGCTGATGGATAGATAACGGCCATACAATCAATCCCAAATATTGGGGCACTGCGAAAAGATATAAAATCTGATCAATATATCACCTTTCAGAACAAGACATGACCTTAAGCAATGCGTATCTGTATCCCCATTGAAAATCATTATGGTCTTGGATTCCAGGTGAAATTAGGGCGCGAAACTTGAGTTATAATTTACGTGCTTTCAATATTTCGTGTTTTCGTGATTATCTTTTAAATTTTCTGCTACAAAAAGCCCTCAATTCAAAACTAAGCATCTAATGCTCGGGATTAAAATAAATAAAAGACAGGAGCCGCTTGTGTGGAGCTCCTGTCTTATTTTATTTGGAGCGCTGGTTCTTTCACTTGCAGTGAGCGCGATCATGCTGGCTCTACAGGACAAGCCTCCCCTGGCAGCCATAGCTATTTTGTTTAAAGGCGCGTTCGGCTCCCTGAATGCTATACAAGACTGCCTAATCAAAGCCGTGCCCATTTATCTATGTTCACTCGGTGTGGCCATTGCTTTCCGACTACAGATCTGGAATATCGGGGCTGAGGGTCAGTACGCTTTGGGAGCCATTGGCGCAACTTGGGTTGCGCTTCGTTTACCTGATCTACCCTGGTTTGTTGTAATTCCAGGCATGCTTGCAATGGCGTTCATCGCAGGAGGCCTCTGGGGTCTCATCCCGGCTGTTTTAAAAATTCACATGCGGGCTAACGAGATCATTGTCACATTGATGTTTAACTATCTTGCCATTCTCTTTCTCGATTATCTGGTGTACGGTCCATGGAAAGATCCCGTCAGTTTCGGGTTCCCGATGACTCGTGAATTTTCGGCCTCGGCAATCGTTGGTAAAATTGGTAATACCGGCTTAAACTGGGGCATCATCCTTTGTATTTTTTCCGGTATGGCCATCTGGATTTTTTTTCGATATACCCGCCTGGGCTATGAGCTCAAGGCCAGCGGCGAGAATATTCGGGCTGCCAGATATGCCGGGCTTCCTTACGACCGTTTGGTGATTTTGGTTATGGTTTTGAGCGGCGCACTGGCCGGATGGGCCGGTTTCCTGGAAGCATCAGCCACAATCAATCGTCTTCAACCCAGCATTATTGTTGGATATGGATATACTGCTATTGTTGTTGCCTGGCTGGCCAGGCTCAACCCGTTCTACATCGGGATTGCCTCATTTCTTCTAGCCGGGTTGAGAGTCGGTTTGGAAAATCTTCAGCTTGATCTCCAGGTGCCTGCAGCCTTTGGCGGAATTATGGAAGGTCTTATATTGCTTACCGTTTTGGCCGGGGGCTTTTTTATTGATTACCGTATTGAATTAAGGAAAAAATCATGAGCCCGGAATTAATATTGCCGCTTCTGGCCGCCGCTGTTCAGTCCGGAACACCCATTCTGTATGCTACTCTGGGTGAAATATTTACCGAGAAATCCGGAATTCTGAATTTAGGCGTTGAGGGGATTATGATGATTGGTGCATTGGCGGCCTTTGTTACCACAAAGTTTTCAGGAAGCCCGGTTCTGGGGTTTTTGCTCGGCGGCTGCGCCGGTGCTCTTCTGGCCGGCATGCATGGGATGGTTTGTTTGGGATTTCAGGGAAACCAGGTGGTTTCCGGTCTGGCGTTGACCATACTTGGAGTGGGTCTTGCCGACTATTTGGGCACACCTTTTATCGGACAAACCGCACCAGGGTTTACGATGATGCCGATGCCCATTCTATCTAAAATACCACTTTTAGGCCCTGTTTTCTTTAGACATGATCCTTTGATTTATACCTCCTATCTAATTCCTCCGTTAATGTGGGTCTTTTTTCGATACACCAGATGGGGTCTGGGGATGCGTGCTGTTGGTGAAAATCCCAGGGCAGCCTCTGCGGGCGGCCTCAGAGTGATCGGTTACCGATGGGCCGGCATTCTTATTGGGGGCTATCTGGTCGGATTTGGAGGTGCTTACCTTTCTTTGGCATACACGCACCTATGGACCAACGGCCTGTCTGCCGGAAGGGGTTGGATCGCCGTTGCCCTTGTCATCTTTTCCTTCTGGCATCCGGGACGTGCAGTTGTTGGTGCTTACCTTTTTGGCGGTGTCATGGCTTTTCAACTAAGACTCCAGGCAACGGGCACCTACATTCCCTCTTCCTTGCTGCTGATGCTGCCTTATGCCTTAACCGTCATTGTTCTGGTTTTTTCTTCCTGGAAAGGACAGGGCATCGAAGCTCCGGCGGCATTGGGCGTAAATATTGAACCATCTGAATAGAAAGGAAATATTGAAACAATGAATACATATACCAAGACATACCCCATCTCCTGGGACCAGTTGCACCGGGATTCCAGAGCCCTTGCCTGGCGGTTGCTGGACATGGATTTTTTTAAAGGCATTATTTCGGTCACTCGCGGCGGCCTTGTCCCTGCGGCGATTGTCGCCCGAGAACTCGACATTTACCTGGTGGATACGATCTGCGTTTCCAGTTACGACTGGCAGGACCAGAAAGGGGAAATCGAGATTCTAAAATCTATGCCGGGCGATGATGAAGGCTGGCTAATTATTGACGATCTGGTGGATACAGGCAGAACAGCCAAGGTTGTTAGAGAAATGCTTCCCAAGGCGCATTTTGCCTCCGTCTATGCTAAACCTGCCGGCCGGCCGCTGGTCGACACTTTTATCACTGAAGTAAGTCAGGACACCTGGATCCTTTTTCCCTGGGATACGGAATCGCAATTTATTCAACCAATAATCGGCAGAAAACAGGAATCTTGATGATCGCAAGCCCCCAATCATTTATACGGCTGGAAAAAGTCAGCAAGTCGTTTGGATCGGTTCAAGCCAACAGGGAAATTTCTCTGGATATATTTTCAGGCAAGATAAAGGCACTACTGGGTGAAAACGGAGCTGGAAAGAGCACTTTAATGAGTATCCTTGCCGGTCAACTCCAACCGGACATGGGAAGAATTCTTATCCATGGGAAACCGGTGGTGTTTTCTTCCACCAAAGCCGCGATCAAAGCCGGCATCGGCATGGTCTACCAGCACTTTATGCTTGTAGAGGCCATGACGGTGACCGAAAACGTACTGCTTGGACAGGAAAAAGGATTCTTTCTGAAACCAAAACAAAGGGAACACCTTGTCAATGATTTGGCGAGTCGGTATGGTCTCGATATTGATCCTTCAGCCAGGATATCTGATTTGTCAATGGGCGAAAAACAGCGTGTTGAGATCCTGAAACTTTTGCAGCGTCAGAGTCAATTGCTAATTTTTGACGAACCCACGGCTGTTCTTACTCCCCAGGAAATCACCCAGCTTTTCGAGGCGCTTAAGCAGATGGCCCATCAGGGCAAAGCCATTGTTTTTATCAGCCACAAACTCGATGAGGTCTTGGAAATCGCGGATGAAATCGCCGTGTTGCGCCACGGCAAGGTGGTGGATACCATTGATGCAGCGGGTGTAACATCCAAGTCTGAGTTGGCTCGGCTCATGGTTGGCCGAGAAATTATGCTACAGATCGACAAACAACCCATGGAGCCTAAACAGATTGTCCTCAGAGTTAAGGGTTTGAGTGACGACTTTTTGAAAAACATCAACCTTGAAGTCCGTCAGGGTGAGATTTTAGGAATTGTCGGAGTTGCAGGAAATGGTCAAAAACCGCTGGTGGAAACCATATGCGGCCTTCAACCCCCACAGCAAGGGGATATTTTGATTCTTGGACAATCCTGGAATCGATTTTATTCCCAAAGGTCATGGGACGGTGCCTTATGCTACATACCTGAAGATAGACAGGGGATGGCCAGCTGCCTTGGGCTTGATCTGGTGGACAATTTCCTTCTGACAACCCGCGAAGGGTTTTCAAAAGGTCCTTGGATGAAAAAGGGTGATGCAGCAGTAAAAGCAGCAGGGTTAATAGAAGCCTTCGCTATTCAACCGGAAGATGTTCGGATTCTGGCGCGTCAACTTTCCGGAGGCAACCTCCAGAAGATGGTCCTCGCCCGTGAATTTTATCGGAGACCGAGACTGATTGTGGCGGAGCAGCCCACACAGGGTTTGGACATTGCTGCCACTGAAGATGTTTGGAATTTACTCTTAAAGGCCAGGGAAAAAGCTGGTATTTTACTTATTACCGGGGATCTCACAGAGGCGTTATCCCTGTCGGACAGAATAGCCGTCATGTTTGAAGGTCAAATTAGGGAAATGTTTCATATTTCCGACACGAAAAAGATCGATCAAATTGGTTTGATGATGGCCGGTGTTACTCCCGATTGATCAAATTCTCAAAACTATC
>JAZFVY010000455.1:0-3813 GCA_036447975.1 Desulfobacterales bacterium | reverse complement strand
TGTGATGCCCGCGGCGGTCAATTTTTGCAAACGTGAACAGGGCATACTGATAAGAAAGGATAATCCGAAAAAAATCTCGGCTGTTGCGGACCTTGCCCGGCCCGGCCTGAGGATTATAAACAGGCCGCTGGGCACCGGGACCCGCCTGCTGTTGGACCGGGAACTAAAAAAGGCGGAAATTAACAGTGAAAAAATCGACGGTTACCATAATGAAGTCCACCGGCACCTGGATATCGGTCTTGAAATTCTTGCCGGACGGGCGGACGCAGGTCTTGGTATACGGGCCGTGGCCGAAATTCTGGATATCGGTTTTGTTCCACTTCGCTGGGAAAGATATGATCTTATGATTTCAAGGGAGCGATTTTTCGACGAGGGTGTTCAGCTTTTTCTGGGCCTGCTCCACGAAGACGCTTTCAGAAAACTGGTTACCGGCAATTCCGGTTACGATTTAGAGCTTTCAGGCAAGATGGTTTATCCCATGAGCAATAGCCCAAAAGAGCATGATTAAATAAAAGATGAAGCTGAAATTTATTGTGACAGTATGCTTAACAATAATCTGTGTTCTACCTGGAAGTGTTTTGGGGACAGACAAAGTCCTCAAAATGTCAACGACGACAAGCACTCAGGCTTCAGGTCTGCTCGATTTCCTCCTGCCTGTATTCGAGAAAGATACCCGCATCCGTGTCAAGGTTTTCGCCAAGGGAACCGGGGCAGCCATTCGTGATGGAATCGACGGTAACGTGGATGTGATTTTTGTCCATGCCAGGGCCAGAGAAGAAAAATTTATTGCCGACGGTTTCGGAACAAAGCGCTACCCGGTTATGCATAATGATTTCATTATCCTGGGGCCCCCAAATGATCCTGCCGGCATCCGGGGACTAAGCGATGCCACCAATGCTCTGACACGGATAGCCCAAGCCGGGGCCTTGTTCGTATCCAGGGGGGACGACAGCGGCACCCATACCAAAGAACAGACGCTATGGGAAACTACAAAACTGCAACTGGATAACAAAATCAGCACTATTATTAAAAAAGGAGCTCCAAAAACCATAAGTTTTGTTCACCCAAAAGGTTCTGGGAAATGGTATCTTTCCATTGGCCAGGGAATGGGTAAGACCATCACCTTTGCCGATGAAAAAAGGGCTTACACGCTGGCTGATCGAGGAACCTATATCAAATACAAGCATGGTCGGGACACAGGGCTTGATTTAGAGATCATGTGTGAAGGTGATCCGGTTTTAAACAACCCTTACGGTGTGATCCCGATTAACCCCAAAAAGTATCCCCATGTGCAATACGATCTGGCTGAACAATTTGCAAACTGGCTGGTTTCAGCCAAGGGGCAGTCACTAATCTTAAACTACAGGCTTCTGGAAAAGCAGCTTTTCTATCCAGACTCATTGTCAAATAAACTATAAATATTTATGGATTTTTTTGTTGACAGTCTATATTCTGCACTTCTTCTGGTTGCTTCCTTAGACCCGGAAATGGTCGCCATTGTCACGGTTTCCCTAAAGGTAAGCGGCACCTCAACCCTTCTTGCCAGCCTGATGGGGGTGCCATTTGGATTTTTAGTGGCCTTTGAATCGTTTCCCGGCAAGCGTATGCTTATCACCTGCCTGAATACACTGCTTGCACTTCCCACAGTGGCTATCGGGCTTTTTGTTTATGCGTTTATCTCCCGAAGGGGCATATTTGGACCGCTTGACCTGCTCTATACCCAGAAGGCAATTGTTATCGGACAGACATTGTTGATCCTTCCTATTGTCGCGACATTTACCATCGCCGCCATCAGCAAGATCGACGAACGGTATCGTAAAACCGCCATGACCTTAGGCGCCAATCGTTGGCAGACCGCCCTTGTGGTTTTCAGGGAGGCGCGCTTTGGAATCGTTGCGGCTATTATCGCCGCATTCGGCCGGGTTATTGCCGAGGTGGGTATCAGCATGATGCTGGGAGGAAATGCAAGGGGTTTTACCCGTACAATCACCACTGCCATGGCCCTGGAATATGATAAAGGGCAGTTCACTCTGGCCGTGGCTCTTGGAATTATCCTGATCGGGCTCAGTTTCGGGATTAATCTTCTATTTCATTTTTTCCAGGGGAGAACCAGAGTCTGATGGCTTATGAAATTTCTCAACTCACCAAGGTTTACGGTAACAGGACCGTTCTTGACATCCCTCTGATCAAGATAGAAAAAGGATCGATTTACGCTCTGCTGGGCCCCAACGGCGCCGGAAAAACCACCCTTTTGAACATTCTTGGTTTTCTTGAGCCGCCCACTACCGGTAACATCATTTACCAATTACATCCGGTCCAATTTTCCGAACCTTATCTTCAACCCCTTCGAAAAGTGATTGTAATGGTAGAGCAGCACCCCATTCTCTTTACAACCACAGTTTACAAGAACCTTGAATTTGGGCTGAAGATCAGACGAATCCCAAAAAAAGAACGCGATCTCATCATCGAAGAATCTCTTGACCTGGTGGGAATGCGACATTTTATCCAGGCCCCGGCGCATCGGCTATCCGGAGGCGAAACACAGCGAGTGGCTATTGCCCGGGCACTGGCTGTTAATCCCCAAGTACTTTTGTGCGACGAACCCACCTCAAGTGTAGATGCGGAAAACCAGGTGGCGATAATAAACATACTCAGGCAGATTAATGGTATTAAAAAAATTACTATCGTATTCACCACTCACGACAGATTTCAAGTCACCTCGCTTGCTCACCATATCCTGTTTCTGGATCACGGAAAACTTTCCACCGATAATGGTGATAACCTCTTTACCGCAAATAAATTTTCGGAACACGGGCTGTTAGGGCCGACACGATCTCATAGTTAATGGTGTTGAGTGTTGAAGCAATCTCATCCACAGTTATGGAAGCATCCCCCTGATTCCCGAAAATTACTACCTCGTCTTCAAGATTGACATCAGGAATATGCCCCACATCCAACATTGTCTGGTCCATACACACACGCCCCACTATCGGCGCCCTGTTCCCGCAGACCAGCATATGGCCGCGAGACGATAGCAGACGGTTGAATCCGTCCGCATATCCGACGGGCACGGTTGCAATGGTTGTGAGCTCCTGGGTTTCATGGGTAATACCGTAACTGACTTTGAAACCGGCGGGCACCTTTTTAAGGTGAACCACTATGGCTTTCAGGGCCATGGCTGGCTTCAGCGAAATGCGGCGTTTGTCCACTTCATCAGAGGGGTTCAGGCCATAAATTGAGATGCCGGCCCGCACCATATCGAGATGGGTTTCGGGCATGTCTATAATCGCTGCGCTGTTGGCGGCATGGCACACAGGGACCATTAAACCTGCATGACGGAGTTCATTCAATAAATCCGCGAATATTTCAAACTGCTTTTTTGCATAAGACTTATCAGAACTATCGGCAGTTGCGAAGTGAGTGTATATTCCTTCGAGTTCCAGACCGGAAAGCGATGCGATGGACTCGACTTCTCGGAGAGCGTTAATTGCCAAATTCCTGTCGGCAGGAAACGGCCGGCAGCAGTCCGGCAACAGGCCGAGTCTCCCCATTCCGGTATCGACTTTAAGATGCACCTTGATCTTTTTGTTGTATGAAACTGCAACATGGGCGAGTGCTTCGGCGGTTTTATACGACCATACTGTCGGGGTCAGATCGAACTCAATCAGCTTCTTGGCAAGCATAGACGGTGTATAACCGAAAATAAGAACCGGCACATCAAAACCAGCCTCTCTAAGCTCAATCCCTTCGTTTAATCTAGCCACACCCAGAACATCCGCGCCGTTCCCAAGGACTTTGCGGGACACCTCCAAG
>JAZFVY010000454.1:0-3753 GCA_036447975.1 Desulfobacterales bacterium | reverse complement strand
AGGAACCATCTTTGGCAAGAACGAGATCAGGATCGTAAAGATTAATAATTTCCGGCTTGAGTTGATTCCAACCGGCCATATCTCACTGATATATAATCTTGACAAGCCTGGCGCCATAGGAAGTTTCACAACACTTTTAGGCGAAAGTAAGGTAAACATCGACCTAATGCAGGTAGGGCAGGAAGAAACCGGAAAAATGAACATAATTTTCCTCAAAACCAGCGTGCGGATTTCCGAGAAAGTTATTGGGAAAATGCTTGACCTGCCGCTTGTGATATCGGTGACACCACTTGAATTTGAAACCTAGGGTTCGCGCCTATGAGGAATTATTGAATCCGCTTCGGATATCAGCGGGAGCTATTGATTTTTCTGGATATTTGCCTTTAACACCGTCGTAAAAAGCTCTGATAGTCTTCATATCAGCTTCAATATCCCCGGTTGGGAAAATTAACGGGCCTATTCCCCCAGTCTTTAGCCGATAATCAAGAAAGCCAAGTGCAATCGGAACATTTGCGCCATTGGCGATATGATAAAATCCTGTTTTCCACTTCTTGACCCTTTTACGGGTGCCGGCCGGTGCAATCGTAAGGATTAACTTATCATTCTGATGAAATTGTTGAATCGAATTAGCAACAATGTTGCCTGATTTAGATCGGTCGACAGGTATTCCCCCTAACCATTTAAAAAACCATTTAAATGGCATACGAAATAGAGCCTCTTTTCCCAGCCAATATATTTTAGACTTGAAAAAAAATATTATGAATAAACCGTACGGAAAATCCCAGTTTGATGTATGTGGAGCCCCGACAAGAACAAATTTAGGAATATCAGGCAACCGGCCTTCTATACGCCACCCTGCGATTTTTAAAAATAATATCGAAAACCAGCGCAAAAGCGTCTTTAACACAGGAGTATCAAAAATTGTATATTGCAAATCTTTTTCCCCTTGCAGGAACTTAAATCGGCAGAGCCATTTATCTCTGACCCGGCCAAAGGTCTGGTTTTCTATTTGGAAATAGAAGGTTGCTTGCCTATTTTGAATTTAATCCTGGATGGATTTATTTGAACTACATAGACTCTATCGTTTGGGAGCACGATCTGATCACGAGTGACGCGAAAAACCCTGTTGCCAACGCCGGCCAAAGAAAGGTCAAGTTCCGCGCTCGTGTTTCTTTTGTTCAGCGTGCTTGCATCCTTTCTAAGGCCTCGAAAAGTAATCTTCACTTCTGGGTTTAGAGGCTCCAGGACTTTCATATTTACCGGCAAGTTCTTTATCTCTACAGGAAGTTTTAATGACACTTCAAAGTTCTGCTGTCCCGCCAGCAACAGCCAAACGATGCCTACCAAGCCTAAGCTGCCCAATTTCACGGGCCAACGATGGGTCAGAAGCGATCTAAGCCTATCCCATTTGGTTCGTTTCGGGCGAACCGGTGTAATTGCATCAACAAGAAACCCTTGAAGTTGTTCTGGATCTGTTACCTGTATAATCTGAGCATCGCGAGCCAGGGATATCTCCCCCCGCTCTTCAGAAATCACCAATATACAAGCATCACAACGCTCGGAAAGACCTTGTGCTGCTCTATGTCTGGTCCCCCACTTTTCAGGGAGCCCTTTAGCCGAACTCAGGGGAAGATAGCAGGACACCCTTGCCACTTTATCATTTCGTATGAGCATGGCCCCATCGTGCAAAGGGGACTCCTTCTGAAAGATGCTCATAAGAAGCTCCAGTGTCGGCTCACTTTCCATTAAAACGCCTCCGGTAACATGCTCATCCACCAAATCCAAGCGCTCGAAAATTAAAAGAACACCTATTTTCCGTTCTGCAAGCATAAATACTGCCTTAACTAAGTTCGAAACCCAGTCATGTTTTCTGGGAAAGGCACGCCTTCCTATCACCTTAAGAGGGTTGACTCTTTCCAACACCTGCCTGATCTCTGATTGAAAGAGGATTATTAAAAGTACAACCAGTACCTGCCAGAGGATCTGAAAAACCCAAGTAGTAAGAAAAAGACCCCAGGATTGTGCTATTGTAAAGACGATTCCCAAAGCCAAAAGACCCACCAGGGCCTTAAAGGCCTTTGTTCCCCAAAACCAGATATATAAATGATAAGCAACCACGGTGAGAAACAAAATATCCAGCACATCTTGAATACGCAAGTTTGTTATAATTAATAAAGGATTCATAATCGACGCTCAGAATTTATTGAAAATAATAAGATTTGCTTTTGCCACAATATTGACGATTTCGTAAAAAGTCAAAATTGCGATGGCAAAGTAAAAAGCTCCAAATTCAAGGCGCGCGAATTTTGTGTCATGAGGCGTACTAAGCGTACGCCGCAATGACAACGAAATGAAGCGCAACGCAGAAGTTGGACTTTTTACGAAGCCATCAATATTGTATGGCAAAATGATGATTATGTGTCAAGCCATGAATCGTCCCTTCATATTCCGAAGTCTTGGTGTTCCGGAAGCGAATCCGATTTTCCGTTGTTTAGGTAACACCTAAATTCTGCAAGCCTCATATCGGCCGGATATACAAGGCACCAATCGCGCTGCCGTATTTGTAATACTGCAAGCGATTGATAACGCAGCAGATCCGGCCGAGATGAGGCTCCCGAAGGGTTAGTTTTTTTCGAAATCTAATTATGATTTCATCATTTTTTTCGCTTGCTCATCGGTGTGCGGCTATTGGTGAAAACGTATCAATAACACAATGTAATTACAGCAATATTTTCTTTTTTGAATAAAGTTAATGCAGGATTTAGGTAACACAGAAAAGCCCCTTGGTCGCACCCAAGAGGCTTCGATGTAACCAACAGACAACGTTGGTTTTTATGTGGTGCCCGGGACGAGACTTGAACTCGTACAGGGACTGAGCCCCGAGGGATTTTAAGTGCAAAAATGGCCATTTTGAAAAGCCAATGATTTCAGCTAACTGTAGTGATTCCATTGGCTTTTTTGTGCCCATGAAGTTGGGAAATATTAGTTCAAATTAGGGTTTTTTTGAGATGACGGGCACAGAATAGGCACAATTTCACGGGCACAATTATAAAAGAAAAAATCCAATGCGTCTATCTAAGTTGTATTTTAATCGTTATTTCGAAAAGTTAAAAATTAGGCGCGGAGGATTCGCTAAAACATCAAATCCCTTAAAATGCTAAAACTTGTATTCAAGGGATTATTCGTATATAGAACAAATTGACATTACGATTACGGTACGAAACCTTCAATTTTATGGAATAGAAGATACAGGAATCATGCATTGAGTCGGTACCTGCCCCGTTAAATCCGATATACCTCCTGCTACTTGAAAAAAATCCATTCAAAAGATATGTTATCAAAATAACCGCTCGTAATTTCCAGCTTCGTTGAATCGCAAAAATACATTCCGATTCAATGGACGGATAAATTATCTTTCTTTTGTCAACTTTTTATGCTATTAAATAGCAGGATTGAAATGTCTTATCTGATTTTAGATTAGAATCATGAAGCGACTTTGCAGAATTTTTATAATCAATTTTTTATTGGGAGTTACAGTTGGCCTTAATCCAATCGCAGTCTCCGCTGATGACCTATCTTTTATAACCGTATCTAAGCTCCTCAAGAATCTGGAAAATCCAAACCTCGTCATCGTTGATGTTCGTGATACCAACGATTGGCAGTCGAGCAACTATAAAATCAAAGGCGCCGTAAGACGCATACCCGAAGAATTTGAGTCGTGGTCTCGTGAATTACCTCAAGATAAAATATTGG
>JAZFVY010000453.1:0-3604 GCA_036447975.1 Desulfobacterales bacterium | reverse complement strand
TAGTAACATCTTTTTGGAGATATCACCTTTCCCTTTTTTTTAAGACCACTTATTATCTTTGAAATCTCTTTGCTCTCTTCTCCGATTATCTTTGCCAACTCACCGGGACGAACAGGTTTACCTGCATTTTTCATAGCATCAAGTACTTTTTTTTCCATTTTTTTCTCCTTTAACACAAATTCTTCAAGCGTCTATAAAAGCCGGATAAACCGAATACTAAAATGATACCAGATATTAATTTGTACGTACCTTTCATATCTCTCCCGTTTTGTTTACGATCAATTAGGGTAACATTTTTTCATGTCTTACACCAGTGTGAAGAAAATTAGATTTAGTTGTTGCACAAATAACCCGTAGTAAGTCACTAAAACATAGCAATAAGCATGCCGTCAATATTTATTAAGACCGATAAATTGTTTTCATGCTAGCCAGCATTTCTCATGAAGAATTTATCTAAAAAAAGATAAATATCAAGGGTGTTTAATCAAATTATCCGTCTTTGTCAACTTGAGCAATTAATATCTTTAAATTTGCTAACAATAATAAAAGCCAGATAAATTCATCAATATGTTCTTAAACGCCATTATATCTTATTAATGATGTTCATTTTGTGAGAGGAGGACTTTTGTTATGACATATGAGACAATTTTGTATCAAGATTAACTTTGAAACATTTTTAAAAGTTTGCTATTTTCAGATGCAGATTTTCAAGATATTAACTGGATATATTTGATACTTGTCGGCTTGGATTAGGGAAATGAAGAAATGCATATTTACTAAACGATCACGTATTAACGCTCCTGTCGAAGAAGTTTTCAGGTGGCACGCCAGACCGGGAGCCTTGGAAAGGCTGAGCCCGCCCTGGGATCCGCTGGAAGTAATCCATAAAAGCGGTGGAATTGAGAAAGGAGCAAAGTCGGTCATGAAAATGAAAGCCGCTCCTTTGCCGTTAAAAATTAAATGGGTTGCAGACCATACCGAATATGAAGAAAACCGGCTATTCAGGGACCGGCAAATAAAGGGCCCCTTTGCCTATTGGGTTCATACACACAAGTTTGAACCCGATGGGGCAAGTGCTTGTTATTTGGAGGATGAAATCGAATTTGCACTTCCCTTTTCTCCGCTTGGAAATTTTTTCGGTTCTTCTTTTGTTACACAAAAGCTTGAACGGATTTTTCATTATCGCCATTCAGCCATAGCCGGGGATATTGCTGATCATTTATCCAGAAAAGATAAAAATCCTCTGAGTATTCTGATCTCAGGCGCAGGCGGCCTCGTGGGATCTGCCCTGGTGCCTTTTCTTACTACAGGAGGACATAGGGTGATTCGTCTGGTTCGAAAACTACCAGCTTCTGGCAAAGAGGAGGTGTTTTGGGACCCGATAACAGGCCGGATTGACTCTGACGAAATCGGCAAAGTGGATGCAGTAATCCATTTATCCGGTGAAAATATCGGCCGGGGAAGATGGACAAAAGAAAAGAAGCGGAAGATTATTGAAAGCCGCAACGAAAGCACTGCTCTTTTGGCTGAGACTATTGCCGGGCTTGATCCTAGCCCCAAGGTATTTGTATCTGCTTCAGCCATCGGGTTTTATGGGGACCGGGGCGAGGAAGTGATGACAGAAGAAGATACCTGCGGCTCGGATTTTATTTCCGGGGTATGTAGTGAATGGGAACAGGCTGCGGCTCCTGCAGTGGAACAAGGTATTCGTGTGGTATTTTTGCGCATCGGAATAGCATTAAGCCCGCTTGGAGGAGCCCTTGAAAGACTCCTGCTGCCATTTAAACTGGGTTTAGGCGGAAAGCTCGGATCCGGAAATCAGTACATGAGCTGGATTGGAATCGACGATTTGATCTGTATAATTTATTATGCTATTAACAACGACAGCCTTGACGGTCCGGTGAATGCGGTGGCGCCGGATCCTGTTACAAACCTTGAGTTTACAAAAATCCTTGGGAAGGTGCTTGCGCGGCCTACAGTATTTTCGGTGCCCGAAACTGCCATAAAGCTGGCATTAGGTGAAATGGGCAGAGAAATTCTCCTAACAAGCACCAGAGTCAAATCGCAAAAACTTGCAAATTCCGGTTACAGGTTCAGAAATCCGGGCCTGGAGGGGGTATTGCGGCATTTGCTCGGTAGGTGAATACTATCTAGTGTCCATCCAGAAACAGCTTATTTCGGCCCAATACTGCGTTCTCGGATTTTTTCGATCCTCGACGTAGGCGCACTACGCCTGCGGTCGGAAAAATCCTGCGGCCTTGTCTTGAACCAAAATCTACTATTTCTGGATGGACACTATCTATTTCATTATTTTCCAAATATCTGCTTGTAATTACTTTTTATAGGAGAAATTCATGAGTCTCAGGCTCAGAGTCCTGCTGATGGGATTAATGTCTTTTGCGCTGTTTTTTGGATTTTTGCATCTTTTTGTTTCCGGAAGAACTCTATATAACTATGAGAGGCTCCATATCTTTCTTTTCAACCTGTGCAGTGGAGGAACGATACTAATTTACTACAGCGAAGCCCAGAAAGAATTGTCAAAGAAAGCCGCTCTTTTTCTTACATTAGCCATTACATACGCAATCCTGGCATTTTTAAAACTCTATTTGCCCGCCTTAATCATCGCCTTTGTCCTTGCCGTTATCGTTGATTCTGTAAGGATAAGAAAATTCTCCATCTTCCCGGGAAATCTCTTCAACCCAAGGGCGCCTGTTTATCAAAAATTTCACCAGGCATCGCTTCTGTGTCTTTCCATCGGTCTTGTGATTTCAGGCCTGGTTATTTTGAATAATGAGTACCTCAAGATTATCTCCTTTCCAAAGCTTAAACTCGACACCTTTTTTCTCGGCTTTTCTTTTCCCATTTCTTTGATCACAATGTCCGTGATGTTTTCCTTCATGCAAGATGATTTCGGTAGGTTGGTTCAAGGCTTGAAAAATGTAGGTTTCTGGAATGTAAATCTTGGGGTTATTATCTTTTTTCTTTTTATTATGTTCGAGCAACTGGTCCCCCAGTTAATTGTAACGACGATCCTGTTCCTTTCTGTTGTAATGATATTTTATCTTTTTATTAAACTTGCAGCGAGGATGCAGCAGAAAAATTTTTTAACTTCCGGGATGTTGTTTCTGCTCTATACCGCAATTACCGGAATAGTTTACATTGCATTAGAGTTTTCACCGGATTACACTCCGGAAAAAACAAAACTGCTGCTTCGCATGCATTCCTTTGCATCCCTTTACGGATGGAATCTAAGCGGCCTTGCAGTAATTTGCAGGCAGCACGATTTTCCAATACAGCTTAATTATAAAACTATAATTGCCGTCCATTGGTTTACAGCTATTTTGCTTGCACCATTGGGGACTTTTTACCGTCCTTTTGCCGTCAGTGCGTTACTTTGCTATGTGTTCATACTCTATATGATACTTTTCAGTAAGGGAGTAGGGAGAGCGCCATGTAATACATCATGATGAGCCGATTCTTTTATTGAAATGCTAATTTCAAAACATCCTGCATTCTGTCGACGAAGTGGAATTCGATCTTTTTTTGGACCTCTTTGGGTATGTCTTCCAGATCCTTCTCGTTCCACTTTGGAATAATAATCGTT
>JAZFVY010000452.1:0-7485 GCA_036447975.1 Desulfobacterales bacterium | reverse complement strand
GTACCACCTTGAAGGTTGAACTCAACAGCTACTTGAAGGTAATATTTTTTATAAATAGAACCCAAACTGCCAAACACAGGATTTCCAACATAGGGGCCAAAAACATCATAAGTATCGACAACCGTCGAACCTTTTTTAAAAAATATTTTATGACCAGTGCCTCCTGCCGCCTGCGGCCCTAAAACTATCTGAGCGCTTGCTACTCTGGGCAATGATAAAATTAAAATAAGACATATGATCAAAAAATAGCGCTTCATTTTTTCCCTTTGTTCTTTCATACCCTCTTTTGGAAAAAGAAAGATCTTACATAATCACAAATGATTATACGATGTTTCAAAGATTTAATCTTTCTTTTTAGCGTAATTAAATATCTGATTATTATTAAATAGTAAAGGGAAAAAGGGAGCGTTTTGCAAAGGTCTCACAATGTATAGGTGCCCTACATGTAAAGTACCGTTTTCAGAAGCATTAAAAGAAAGACTGCCAAGAATAAGAGCTTGACTTTGTTAGCTCTTGGGCTTATGAGAGCACATCTTTACTTAGCCGTTTGGCAATAAATAAAATGACGCTTCTGTGGTTGAGGCGTGATCAAAAGGGAACCACTAAAGCATTCACAGGTAAAGGGAGGATAAGTGTGGAGAAGAAACGCACACCACAGCCGAAGATTGTGTTGGCTTTTTTTGCGATGTTTTGCGCAATAGCCGTTATTGTAATTCCTCTTTTTTCACCATGTCGAGCTGAACAACTGGACACCGAAAGGAATCCGACTAGCGAGCCAATCTCGACACCGGCAGTCACGACCAGCTGGGAAAAAGTGTCTGTCATTGAAGAACGCATAACTGATGAGAAAAAAGTTCGCGACAGTCGTTTTGGGATAACCCCGCATCGGCGCGGGAGTGATGCTATTCGACTGGATTTAGATAGCGCGAACCATTCTACTCTCATCTAAATGCTATTCTTTTCTTTTCTCCAAAAAAATAATCGTTTGGTTGCTTATCCAGACAAACATAATTCCAAACAGCGTTCCTTCAACAGCGCCAGCAATTACATCAAATGGATAATGGACACCCATGTAAATTCTTGAATATCCAACCAAAACCGCTATAAGATAAAAAAAAGGCCAAAATTTTCGGAAGTAATAACTTAAAAAAAAGGCCGCCGCGAATATATTGACCGCATGAGAGGAGGGAAAGGAATTTTTCTTTACCCTTTTTGTTTTTTCTATTTTAGATGTGATGTGCCAGTTTTTTTTGTAATAATGCACATTCGACATGGCTTTATATGGTCTTGGACGATGAAATACAGGTTTTAGCAAATTTGAATTGACCAAGTTTGACACGCCTATCAGCAAAAGGATAATTACAGCAACAGTGCGGGTTTTTATGTCCTTTTTTAAAACCAGGAAAAACCAGAACAGCCCGATTGGTATCAAGAAATATTTAATATTCGAAATAATGGGCATAATTAAATCAAAAAATGCGTTCTGTCCTCCCCTGTTAATGAAGTAGAAAAGGCTAATATCTGTATTTTCAAATAATTTCCACATAAATCAACCCGCTGCCCCGGTTCAGTTATAGCGATTGGAAAAAAATACGTTCATATGGATGGGTATGAATATCACGAAGATCTTTGTTCCTCAGATTTTTTATTGTTGAATTGCATCTGTTGGATCTTGTAATATTAATGAAAGATAGTATTGTCAAGGAGGCTTCGTTAAATTACGAAGTTTTGATACAAAGCCGCATGCTGGATCTTTCTCACGAAGACCCGGCAGACCATTTCTTTACTGCTACGGCTGTGCTTTACAAATTGACACTGGTAACTGCTGATGAACGCTTAATGGTTTCTGATCGATATGATGTTCTTCTCAACAAATGACTTATAAATTATACTCCCGCCCTGTTATACCCCTGCTTCTATCGATGATGCCAGGAATTGCCTCGGGCGTATGGTTTCCGGGCCACGGCTCCTTGGCGTACATTGTTGTTTCCGTATTTGGGTGTTTTATCATCTATGCCATAGCCAAGAAAAAAACCGTTGTTTTTTCACCCATTGTTCTTTTTCTTGCTATAGGATACATTTCCATACAATCATGGGTTGTTCCCGATCTCCCTTCCCAACACGTTGTACGTTTTGCAGATACACATCCATGGGAGATTGCCGGTGTTATCGACACCTTTCCTGTTAAATATCCGAATCGACAAAAATTTATTTTAAGCATTGAAACCTTAGAGGGAAACAAAAAAATTTTTCCTGTCACAGGTAAAATCCGTGTAACCGTATCTGGGAATAATCTAAAACTCACCAGGGGAGACCGGATCGCTTTTTACAGCAAGATCAGATCCATCAGAAATTTCAATAATCCAGGAGGGTTTGACTACAAAAGATACATGGCTTTCAAAAAAGTCTGGGCAACCGCATATGTTTCGGAGAAAAGACTCACTCTACTCAAAAAAAATGCGGAAAAAGGGATTTATGGAATTATAGACGACACCCGCAGCAAAATCTCCGATTTTATTGAAAATGTAGGGGCTGGAAAGCAACAAGGAGTATTAAAAGCACTTATCATTGGGGACAGAAACTCAATTCCTCAAGATTTGCGGGAAGCATTTAACAAAGCAGGTGTTGGTCATATTCTGGCCATTTCAGGACTTCACATCGGCATTGTGGCAACAGCGGCTTTTTTATTTTTCAAATGGATGCTTTCTCAAATTAATCTTTTCCTGTGGAGTGCATGGACCAAAAAGGGTGCCGTAATTTTATCTGTTGTTCCTGTGTTTGTATATGGCCTGCTTTCAGGGATGTCGCCCTCCACCCAAAGGGCTGTCATCATGGTTACAGTATTTCTGATGGCATTTTTGTTTGAAAGTGAATACGACCCCATGAATACCCTGGCATTGGCGGCAATGCTGATCCTGGTTGTTCATCCGCCCTCGCTTTTTTCAATTTCATTTCAGCTTTCATTTACGGCCGTTCTTTCAATAATATACGGCCTTTCCCGAGTGAAAAACCCATGGAGATCCGATTCAAGAAGGATTAAGATAATAAGGCGCTTTCAAATCCACAAAAAACTGTATTATTTTTTTATGACTTCTTTTTTTGCCATCATCGGCACCCTGCCCCTGGTCATGTTTTACTTCAACCAGATCTCTCTTGTGGGGCTCTTGGCAAACTTTATGATTGTTCCTTTGATCGGCTTTGTGGTTGTTCCCCTCGGTCTAATTGCTGCGTTTTTATATCCATTGACCGTTTTCGTAGCTTCAGGGTGTCTCAAAGCAAGTGCAGTCGTGTTGTCACAAGCTCTGGGCATTGTAAATTTTTTGGCTGATTTACCTTTTGCTGCGGTAAAAACCGTAACACCGACCCATTTTGAAATTTGTTGTTTTTATTTACTGCTTTGGGCGGTTTTGAACCTGAAACGTGTTCAGTCTAAAACACCCGAAGGGCAGAATAAAGTGCAAAAAGCACAGCACAGAGTTCATATAGTAAAGCGCCGAATGCCTTGGACCATTTTTCTACGGAAACCGGCAACACTTGTTGCTGTTTTGGTAATTTTTGCTTTAAGCGCCGATGCTTGCTACTGGTTATATAACCGATTCTGGAATGATGATCTCAGGGTAACTATGGTTGATGTGGGTCATGGCAGCGCTGCACTATTGGAACTGCCGGATGGATATAACATCCTGATAGACGGCGGGGGTTTTTCTGATAACAGAGTTTTTGACGTCGGGGCCAGAATAATTGCACCACTTTTATGGCGCAAAAAAATAAAGACCGTTGACACCCTTGTGCTTTCCCACCCGAACAGTGACCACTTAAATGGACTGATATATATTGCTGAACATTTCAATGTTAAAAACATATGGACTAATAACGAAGCTTCAAAAACCTTTGGCTATAAAAAGTTCATGGAGGTTATTGAGAAGAATAATATTCAGATGCCCGGATACAAAGAAATAGCCCGAATCCACGACATCAACGGAGTTTGTCTTGAAGTTTTATACCCGCCTGTTGATTTCATTGATAGAAAAAAAATCGAAAATTGGCGCAATATAAACAACAATTCCCTGGTTATAAAGGTTGTGTTTGGATCAAAATCGTTTCTTTTTCCGGGAGATATCAAGGCCAGGGCAGAAGGTGAGCTGGTTGCAACTGCCGGAGATCGGTTAAAGAGCACGGTCCTGATGGTGCCGCACCACGGCAGCCTTTCGTCTAGTACCGAACCGTTCCTGGAAAAGGTCAACCCCGAAATCGTAATCATATCTTCCAGATGGAAAAGCAGGTTCGGATTTCCCCATCCACCGATTTTAAAAAGATACAAAGGAAGGGGATGCCGTATTTTCGGTACTGCCCGCCACGGTGCCATATCCATGTCAACAGATGGACAGGCACTCATGATCAACCCCACTATTAACCCGAATTTCTCCTGAAAAATTTATTTAAAAAAAGTTGAATGTCAGAGTGTTTAATCAAATTATCCGTCTATGTCAATCTAAGTGATTAATATCTTTATATTTACTAACAAAAACAAAGGCCAGATAAATTCTTCATGAGAAATGCGGGTTAGATGTAAAAGTTTGAACTGTTTGAGGTTGTAAGAAATGTGTGGGAGATTTAAAGGACCCGCCGGGCTTTCCAGTAAGATTTGCGCCAGTATGGATTGGTCATATTAGATATCATTACACCCTTTGTACTGGAAGCGTGTACAAATTCACCACTTCCAAGGTAGATGCCAACATGACGTCCCTTTCTAGGCGGCAGAAAAAAGACAAGGTCTCCTGCCCGGATTCGAATTCGTGAAATAGGAGTACCCACACGCGCCTGATCCCTGGTGGAACGTGGCAGGCGAATATTGAAAAGACTCTTGTAAAGCTTCGACACAAAGCCGGAACAGTCGATACCCTTCCGGCTGTTTCCTCCCAGTCGGTGCGGAGTTCCTTTCCATCTATTCGCCTCGGACCGAAGCAGCTGTTCTATATTATTATCGGGCTTTGTTCCATAGGCATGTGCTGCTATCGGCGTATGCGGGGATGAACCACAACCTGTCAATGCAAATACTATACAGAAAAACATCAACCAAGCGATATCAGAAACAGGGTTGTGATTGCCGATATTGTGAAAATGTTGCATTAAATCGTAACCTTAAACCTCTATTAAAATCTTAAAACCCTGCCACACTTTCCGCAAAACCCGGTTCTTGTAACAGCTTCTTGGCAAATTTCAAGTATTTCATTGCTATAGCCCTGACTGCAAGTTGCAGAGCATATAGTCTAATCGGTTTTTCTAATAAATAGTTTACATCTTCGGCTAAGCAAATATCCACTACATCATCACTGGCTTTTCCGGTAATAACAATGGTGTCTTCTTGGGCCGAGATGAATTTTTCCCCTATGGCATCAAGGAAATCGAATCCGCTTTTTTCACCAAGAAATACGTCCAAAATGAAAATTGCAATACCGGTTTCTCGATTTAAACAATAATCTATCGCCTCATCTACTTCTATAAAGGTAAGCACATCACCCCAGATATAGAATTTTTTGACCATTGCTGAGATTGTTTCACATACACTTGGATCATCGTCAACGATAATTACATCCAGTCCAGACATACTTTCCTCTCTTTTTTTGTATGGATGTTAAAATAGGTGCTTTCGAAAAAGCAGGAGCGTACGAAATATTATTTCCAAGATGCCACAAACAAAAAATAATTTCAACATCGAATTCATTTATAGGAATATCGCCTATCAAGTTATCCGTATTATAAAGACTTGAAGTAACATATTAGCTTTTCGGTGTGTCCACACAAAACGGGTAAGTCCGGTTCAATTTTTATTGACATACAAATCTCATCTCTTTATAGGTTATAGTTAATCAAAAGAACGAGGCATCCGGAGGATAGGCCGGCAAAGCTTTTTCCATTACACTTAACCGGGCAAAGGTAGCACTTAATAATAAGGTGGGAAGTATGATTGAAATCAGAATACATGGTCGAGGCGGACAGGGAAATGTTGCTGCTGCTGAGCTTTTATCTATTGCGGCCTTTAAGGATGGCAAATATGCTCAGGCATTCCCTTCTTTCGGAGCGGAACGAATCGGAGCCCCTGTCCAGGCTTTTGTGAGAATTGATGACAAAAAGGTTCGAACACGGGAGGATGTGCGAACGCCAGATTATCTGATCATTCAGGACTCTTTCCTCATTGAAACAGTACCTGTTTTGGATGGGCTTAAGCCTGATGGTTTAATTTTGCTCAACTCAGATCAACTCCCCGAGGATCTGAACATCAAGACCACAGCCACCGTGGAAACCATCCCTGCCACTGAAATTGCCCTGGAAATCATCGGAAGACCAATTCCCAATGCGGTTATGATCGGAGCATTTTGCTCCATTACCGGTCTGGTGAGCCTGAACGCCGTTCAGGAAGCCATTATGGGCAAGTTTCCGGGCAGAGTTGGTGAAAACAATGTTGCTGCCCTTGAACGGGCCCACGAAATCATGCAAAAGAGGTAGCTCTATGCTTAAACAAGTTGAAGGATCTTATGCTGTTGCGGAAGTGGTGGCCATGTGCCGTCCCAATGTCATTTCCGCCTATCCGATTACTCCGCAAACCCACATTGTGGAAGATCTGGCGATGATTGTCGGCCAGGGAAAACTGGATGCCGAATACGTTAACGTAGAAAGTGAATTTTCCGCAGCTTCGGTGGTTTTAGGGGCAAGTGCTGCCGGCGCCCGTGCGTACACGGCAACATCATCCCAAGGATTGTTGTTAATGAGCGAAGTGATCTACTGCATCGCCGGGATGCGTTTGCCCATCGTTTTAACCTGTGCAAATCGCGCCATTTCAGCGCCACTGAGTATCTGGAACGATCAGCAGGACTCCATGGCTTTAAGGGACGCCGGCTGGATTCAGCTCCATGCGGAAGACAACCAGGAGGCCGCTGATTTACACATCCAGGCATTTAAAATTGCCGAGCAGACATCTCTGCCGGTGATGGTCTGTATGGATGGGTTTATTCTCACCCATGCTTTCGAACCGGTAGATGTTCCCGAGCCCAAAGAAGTCGATGCCTTTTTACCTCCATTTAAACCGAAAAATATTGTCGATCCTCGATGGCCCAGAGGTATCGGCCTTTTCGCGGATCCGCGTTTTTACATGGAAACCCGCTACATTCTGCACCGAGCCATGGAAAAATCCGAGGAGACCATCAAAGAGGTGAGCGCTGACTTTTCCAAGACGTTTGGCCGGGACAGCGGCGGTTTCATCAAGACCTACAAGCTGAAAGAGGCCGATCTGGCAATAATTTCCATGGGCTCTGTGGTCGGAACCATCAAGGAGCTTATCGACCGGCTTGAAGAGGAGGGTAAAAATGTTGGCCTTTTACAAATATGCTCCTATCGCCCGTTTCCACGATACGAGGTTTACAACGCCTTAAAAGACAAAATGAACATTGTGGTGCTTGAAAAGTCCATATCACTGGGAAGAGGCGG
>JAZFVY010000451.1:0-2271 GCA_036447975.1 Desulfobacterales bacterium | reverse complement strand
AATCGGCCAATATGCTGTTGAAAAGACCGATCTTGGTGCCTGGAGCTTAATAGTAAAAATTTTCGGGTCGCATATTAGAGTGCTTAAAAATATTCAAAGGATAAATGCCAAATGGAACAGAAACAAGAAAGTAGAACTAGTTGAATTAAAAAAGAGCCGCGCCATCCTTAGATTACACTGGAATCCCCGGATGGATGTATCCAAAGATATATGCTTGAACAATCAAGGTGTTTTTACTTATGTGCCGACAACATGGGGGGCAGACCCAATCACCCTTAAGGAAGAAAAATGTTACTTTGAAGGCGCTCCATACTGCGAATACCATTTTAATTGGACTATCAAAAACAGATTCCAGGGAATTTTTTCACGGTTTTTCACAACAAAATCTGTTCTTATGGAATCATTGGCGGAAATTGAGAAGGACAAGGAGATTATTGAACAAAAATACGAAGAAGTGAATCGACTGAATATAGAACTTAATAAAAAAATCAAGCAAATCGTAGCCATACAGGATACAGGAAAGGCGATTCTTGCTGTACTGGATCTGGAACAACTTCTGGACGTTATCATGAACCTTCTGTCCACCGTATGCCAGGTAAACCGTGCCATAATTATGCTTGTAAATGAAGAGGGGGGATATCTTGAATATATTCACGGGGTCGATTATAAAGGCGAAATTCCGGAGGAGATGAAAAAGTACAAGGTTCCTTTGGATCGGATGAGTAATATTCTTGCAAGGGTTACTGCTACTGGTCGACCAGAATATGTGCCTGAAGTAGAAAGTTCAAGCCTGGGAAAAGAGAACATTATGCTGGCTTATTCAAAACCTACTTCGGTGTACGTTGTTCCGCTGATTACCAGATCAAAGGTAATAGGCATCATTGCTACGGATGCAGTTAATAGAGAGGGTGTTCCCGAGGAAACCCGGGAAACTTTGGAAGTTTTTGCACCCCAGATCGCTATAGCCATTGAAAACGCAAAACTTTACACCAGGCTCCAGGAACAGATGGAGGAACTCAAACAATCGCAAGCACTATTGAGCCGGTCGGAAAAATTCTCCTTTTTGGGCAACCTGGCTGCAAGGCTGGCTCATGAGATCAAGAATCCCATGACAGCAATAGGGACCTTTATCCAGATGCTGCCCCAGAAATATGACGATGAAGAATTTCGTAAGGATTTTCATAAGATTGCCGTGGAAGAGACCAACCGGGTGAATAACCTCGTCACAGAACTTCTAGATCTGATCAACACAAAAGAATCACATATGGAGCTAAGCGATCTTCATGGATTAATTGATAAAATGATTCTTCTGGTATCAATCCAGACAAAAGCAAAGAAGATTGATATTGAGCGTCAATTTGATCTTGATATCGGGCAAGTCTGGATGGATTCTGGAAAGATGAAACAGGTTATTCTAAATCTACTTTCAAATGCAATTGACTTTTCTCCTCAGGGAGAACAAATTGAGCTGATTACAAAAAAATGTACCGAGAAGGGAAAACCTGAAGTCATTCACATTGAGATTAAAGACAATGGCCCAGGGATTCCTCCGTCTCATATAGATAATATATTTGATCCCTATTTTACCACCAAGCATAAGAGCGATATTCATAAGGGAGCCGGTCTTGGCCTGTTTATCGCCTATCAGAATATGCAGGATCATGGTGGGACCATTGAGGTAAAAAACAAGGCTGATAAAGGAGCAGTATTTACGCTGAAATTGCCGAACGCTCCTCCCGGTCAACCCTCTTGATAATCAGACAAAATTATAAATTCGTTATTCCTGCATTTAGTCCGGATTTATCATGATTTATCGATATATCGCTTAAGAACGCGGGCAAAAAGCCTGGTCCCCACATCCAGAACGCTTTCGTCAATGTCAAAATGGCATGAATGGAGGCCGTGTTGTAAGCCTTTGCGTGGATCGTGGCATCCAAGCCCCACCATAACTCCACCCCATTTTTGGGAGAAGTAAGCAAAATCTTCAGATCCCATTCTTGGGAGTGTGCTGTGAACATGGTCGGCGCCAAGAATTTCCCTGGCGCAGGCCGTGGTGTGCTTTACCAGTTGGGAATCATTGACCAGCACGGGATATCCTTCTATGATTTCAATGGTTGCGGAAACATCGAAGGTCTGCGCCACACCTTTGACCAGTTCCTTAAGACGTTCTGTGATCTGCATGCGGATATCAGGTTGAAGGGTTCTGAGTGTGCCTTGCAGGATGGCTTCTTCCGGGATGATGTTTGATGCCGTTCCGGCCTGAAAGCGGCC
>JAZFVY010000450.1:0-11293 GCA_036447975.1 Desulfobacterales bacterium | reverse complement strand
CGGATGCGAAAAAGAAATAAAAAGTTTTTTAAAAGAGTACGACACTAAGACCGTTTCGGACAGAACCTTAACCGGCGGGATCGTACCCCATGCAGGATGGTACTTTTCAGGGAGTATCGCCTGCAACGTAATAAATTGCCTTAAAGATGAAAAGCCTACGGATGTTTTTGCGATTTTTGGCATGCATCTTCATGCCGGCTCACCATCCTTTATTATGACGGAGGGAGCATGTGAAACCCCTTTTGGTGAAATTGAAATCGAAAAAGGGATTGCAGGTGAACTTACCAAAAAATTTAACTTTCAAATTGAAACTGCTGAAAATTTTACACATGATAATACAATCGAACTTCAGCTACCTTTTATCAAATACTTTTTTGAGGATGCGAAAATCGTTCCTATTGGCGTACCACCGGCGAAAGACGCTCTTGAAATCGGAAAGGCTGTTGCCGACATTTCAAATAAGCTTGGTCTGCGTATAAAAGTTATCGGATCCACAGACCTTACACATTATGGTTCCAATTATGGTTTTATAACCAAAGGCACAGGTCCGGCAGCGGTTGACTGGGTACGTAATGAAAACGACCGCAGGGTTATTGACGCCATGCTTGCAATGGATTCCCATGCGGTTATCAGCGAAGCCCTGACGAACCAGAACGCCTGCTGTGGCGGCGCAGCCGCAGCGGCGATTGCTGCGGCAAAAAAACTCGGAGCAGAAAATGCAGAATCGGTCGCTTATGCAACCAGCTATGATAAGAGTCCCGGGGACAGCTTAGTAGGGTATGTGGGGATTGTATTTTAAGTTATTACAACACTAATTGATCGTAAACAAAAAAGGATTATGGTTTATCAAAAGAAACCATAATCCTTTTTATTGTTTGGCTGAGGGACCAGGATTCGAACCTGGGTTAACGGGGCCAGAACCCGTCGTCCTGCCGCTAGACGATCCCTCAATTGACTAATAATTCTCAGATACACAAAAACTTGATGCCAGTCAAGATAAAACTGAAACCTAAAACCTGCATCAATTGTTATCGAAAATGGAAATATATTTTAAATTCGAATAGTTGCAACTTATTTTCAATAAAAGCAGCTTCATCAATATGCATCTAAATAGTTAAAGGAATTTATCATAATTTTCGATAACAATTGATCCTCCGGGATTGCCGATGACACCGGATCTACTGCGTTATCAGGTGATTGCGGCATTACAATACAGTTTCACACCTGATGCCTTGTATCTCCGGCATCATCGACAATTGCAGAATTTAGGTGAAAATGGATCGCAACCATTTACTTCCTTAAATTCCATTAGTATTAGTAATGAGTAATATTATTTATCTGCACTATTCTGTTTTAAAATTGAGTGAACGTTCAATCAGCACGGTTTTAATAAATAAAACCCAGGGAAAACCGCGGATATAAAGATATTTATTTAATGATATCAAATAAATATGAAATAAACCTGTCTATATTTTCATGGACTTATAAAGGTGTGGGCATAAGAGAATAATAAAAAAGATGTTTATAAAAAACCCTTGACAATCCTGTTTGTTTCAATTACTAGAACCGGAATCTTTAATTAGATCAGTAGAGTTGGTTTGTATTTATAAATATATCAAGCTGTTACAGTAAGGCATTGCTAATAGCTTCACCAAATAACAAAAAAATATAAGTCATGCGGCACTTGCAAAGGCCGCATTGTAATTTTAAACCTAACAATAAAACCAAAGTAACTGTTCAACCACCAAGACACAAAGGCAAAAAGAAAATAAAAATATATCAATTTTGCACTCTTATTTGAAAGAAAAGAATGCATTGTAAGAAAAAAGAAGATCAATAATATTCAACCATCTTGGTGTCTTGGTGACTTAGTGGCAAGATGCCTGAGCAGTTATAAACCAAAAAGGATGAAATAGATGGGAGCATCTGCAAGCGAAGAAGAACCTGAACTCAAAGGATTGGATCCCGAGTTGCTGCAGATGGTCATAGATACGATCAGGCAGCTTAGGAATCGTCTCCTTACACGGGAAAAAATTCTTGAATATGACAAAAACGAATTTTTTCCGGAAGAGACGATCCGGGAGATGCTGGGTCCTGACATTGGCATGCAGCTTCTTTTTATCCCTGAGGCCTATGGCGGAATGGGTGGCGGCACTCGTGACTGCTGCGCAGTGACCCTTGAAATGTGTAAGATATGCTTGGGGATCGGCACAGCTTTTTTTGCAATTCAGCTCGGTTCCGAGCCTTTACTGGTAGGGGGTACTGAAGAGCAGAAAGCAAAATGGCTTGGCAAAATTGCCGAGGGGAATACCCTTGTTGCCTATGCTGTGACCGAAGCTGGCGCCGGCAGCAACCTAGCCGCCATAAAAACCAAAGCTGAACCGGTAACAGATGATGCCGGAGAGGTCACGGGTTATATCATTAACGGAACCAAGCAGTTTATCTCAACAGGAGGATATGCTGATTTAATTACCCTGCTGGTCAGCACCCCGGAAGGCCCCTCATTTTTTGTAGTGGAAAAGGGGACACCGGGGTTTGTTCAGGGCAAGGGTGAGGAAAAACACGGTATCCGGGCTTCAAACACATCTCCGCTCTCCTTCACAGACGTTTTTGTGCCGGTTGACAATCTCATTGGAGGCGTATCCGGTCAGGGAATGAAGCAAGCCAACAAGGTTTTTGGATATACCAGACTGATGGTCGCAGCTATGGGTATAGGTGCTTTAGAGGCGGCCCTTGAGATTGTGATCCCGTATGCCAAAGAGAGGATTCAGTTCGGATCACCGCTTTCCGAAAAGCAAGGTTACACTCATAAGCTGGTAGTTCCCCATGCCGTAAGACTTCAAGCCGCAAAGGCCTATTTAGACGAAGTTGCAGTAAGGATCGATTCCGGAGAAGAGGACCTTCATGTGGAAGGCTCCATTTCCAAATATTTTGCCACCGAGTCTGCCAACAAAGCCGCAGACGATGCAATTCAGGCCCTTGGCGGCTATGGCTATATTTGCGAGTTTGAAGTGGAAAAGATCAAACGGGATGTTAAGATCACCTGTATCTATGAAGGGACCAGCGAGATTCAGCAGAATATCATCAGCACGTTCCGCTGGAAAAATACGCGCAAGTCCAAGGGCGAATTTTATGGGTCCATCGTTTCTGAGATGGAAAAGCTGGATACTGTAGTCGGCGATGCCGGATGCAGACTTTACGGGCTTTCTGCCGGGGTTTTGAATGAGACCATTATGCGGGTCCATGACAACCGGTTGATTCGTCAGCAGTATGTTATGTTCAACCTATCCGACATGATGACCCATGTGGAGGTTGGAGCCAGCCTGGCGCGCAAGGCTGTCGCTCTCACGGAAGCCGGTGGTCCTGAAGCCGAAAAGATTAAGATCATGTCTAGGATTTTTGCCGATGAGGTCGCACAGCTTGTTACCCGGAACGCGATTAAAATTCTGATGGGTTCCGGGGTGTTTGATCAAAAGGCTGTTTCTGATTTTATGGAAACAGTTTCTTATAACGAGCTGTTTTTCAGCAGTCAGAATATCATAAACGACATGGATATGGTTGCGGATATATTGTTTGAGAGGTGATCATGGCGAAACAAAACAAGCGTATTGTAGTGGTTACAGGTGGATCAAGAGGTATTGGACGGACTATCTGTATTTCCCTTGCGGCACCGGATATAGACATTTATTTTAATTATTTTAATCCAATTGACCCGGATGCTGAAATTGCCGCTGCAGCTGAAACTGAAAAACTTGTTGCAGATGCTCAGAGCAGGGCAATTAGTAAAAGTGTTAATATTGCGGTAGAAAAAGAGGTTGCTGGTTTTTTCGACGAAATACTTGAAAAAGCCGGACGGATAGATGTGCTGGTAAATAATGCCGGTATTACCAAAGACGGACTTTTAGTCCGTATGAAAGAAAAGGACTGGGATGATGTTTTAGATGTAAACTTAAAGGGCGCCTTTTTATGTACGAAGATTGCCGCCAAGGCCATGATGAATCAGCGTTATGGCCGTATTATTAACATATCGTCGGTTGTGGGTGTGACCGGCAATAGGGGACAGGCAAACTATTCGGCTTCAAAGGCAGGCTTAATTGGGTTCACAAAAACAACTGCAAAAGAACTTGCCCCGCGTGGTATTACGGTCAATGCGGTGGCCCCTGGTTTCATAGAAACAGATATGACAGCGGCACTTTCAGATAAAGCAAGGAATGCAATGCTGGACCAGGTCCCGTTGGGACGTGCAGGACAACCTGAAGATGTTGCAGCCGTTATTGCTTTTCTGGCCTCTGAAAGTGCATCTTACATTACTGGCCAGGTAATTCATGTAAGCGGCGGCATGTATATGTAAAAGGAGGTAAACAAAATGTCCATTCAGGATAAAGTAAAAAAGATAATTGCGGAAAAACTGAGCGTTGATCTTGAAGAGCTTGTGCCAGAAGCATCTTTTGTGGATGACCTAGGCGCGGATTCACTCGATCTTGTGGAGTTGATCATGTCCATGGAAGAGGAGTTTGATATCGAAATTTCTGATGCGGACGCAGAAAAACTGGCGACTGTCAAAGACGTCTTCGATTACATTGACGCGCATTCATAATTGATATTGTAGATTAAGATTTTTAGAAAACCGGTATAAATCTGCCGTTTAATTAGGAGGTTTTTTTTGGACAGGCGGGTTGTCATTACGGGGTTTGGGCTTATTACACCCCTTGGCATAGGCATCGATGAGTCGTGGGCCGCCCTGTGCTCCGGAAAGTCAGGGATCACCGAGATAACCCGGTTCGATGCTTCTGATTTTGATACCAAGATTGCGGGAGAAGTAAAGGGCTTTCATCCCGAAGACTTTCTTCCAAAAAAAGAGGCCAAGCGTACTCAAACCTTTATTGCCTATGCTATAGCAACCTCCCGCATGGCCATTGAAGATTCAGGACTGGTAATCGACAGCACCAATGAAAACAGGGTCGGTGTTCTGACCGGTTGCGGTATGGGCGGTCTCCAGATTCTCGAACAAACCAGCAAGGTTCTTGAAGAGAAGGGCCCCAGGCGGGTGACCCCCTTTTTTATTCCCATGATGATTGGGAATATGGCTGCGGGGATGATTTCTATTTTTCTGGGTGCCAAAGGGCCCAATGCTTCAATTGCAACCGCTTGCGCGGCAGGCACTCATGCTGTAGGTGATGCATTCAAGATAGTCAAAAGAGGCGGTGCAGACGCTATGATAACAGGGGGTGTAGAGTCTATTATCACTCCCACGTGCATTGCCGGTTTCAATGCCATGAAAGCCCTATCCACACGGAACAATGAGCCTGAAAAAGCATCCCGTCCTTTTGACCGTGACCGTGATGGTTTTGTGGTGGGCGAAGGATGCGGAATTCTTATCCTCGAAACACTAGATGGCGCCCTTAAAAGAGGTGCCAATATCTATGCCGAAATATGCGGGTATGGTATGAGCGGAGACGGGTTTCATATGACCGCGCCTTCCCCGGACGGTGAAGGTGCGGCCAGGTGCATGACAACGGCCCTTGACGATGCCGGGGTTTCATACAAAGAGATCGATTACATCAATGCACATGGAACGTCAACGCAGCTTAATGATCTGTACGAGACAATGGCCATTAAGTCCGTATTCAAGGAAAAGGCACCCTTGATACCCGTCAGTTCCACCAAATCGATGACCGGACACCTGCTCGGCGGCGCCGGCGGAGTAGAAACGGTTTTCACGGCGCTTACAATTCATGAAGGCATTATTCCACCCACCATAAATCTCGATTATCCTGACGAAGAATGTGATCTTGATTATGTTCCGAAAACCGCCCGTAAGGCGAATGTGAACATGGCCATGACAAACTCATTTGGATTCGGGGGAACGAACGCGACTCTGATCCTGAAAAAATATCGTAATTGATCAGACTTGTTGTATCAAACTCGTGAGGAATCCGGGCTATGCATCTGTGTCTGGCGCTATGGGCATGGGAATCTTGAAAAACTGTATACCCTCTTCATTTAATGTCTTTTCTTCTTCCTTTGTGCTGACACCACTAATATTTCTCGGCTCAGCAGCGCCATAATGCATTTTCAAGGCTTCTTTGGCAAAATCACAGCCCACATCATCAAAATTTTTCTTCACAAAATCGACAAACTTCTTACTATTATCTGCAAGATCTGTTTGCTGTTTATAAAAATCTTTTTCAGACGGGGACGATTTTATGGCAAAGGTCGAAGGAATTCTGAAAACAGAAGTATCATTACAAACCGGGCATGCGATCAGACCTTTTTTTTCTTGTTCTTCGTAAGCCTGTCCGTCTTCAAACCAACCCTCAAAAGCATGTCCGTTGGCACATTGCAAATCATATGCTATCATAAAATTAAGCTACTTTAAAAAGTTATAATGAATCCGCCTTTTGCGGATTAAAATATCTGGGATATGTCCCTATTTTTTTGGACACCGGGGCTTAAGATTTTTTCTTCCAGGCTATATCAATCATGCCTTGGGTAAGTGACCAACATTTATGATTTGAACATTTATTTCACCAAAACCAAAATGTCGTGCTATAAATCACAAATATTAGTCACGGCGAATTCTGTGCCAATTTACAAAGATATCGCCTTTCAGAAAAAACCTTAACCCCCTATTGCCAGAATCGCACAGGTTGAAAAGTTGTACTGAAAAAAAGATTAATTTCTAATTTAGAATTTTAATAATACCATAAACATAGACATTTTAAAAGAAATTATTGACAGATTCGGTTTTTTCAACACAAAATAACGTAAAATTTTCCCTGTTTGATAGCATTTGTTTGCGTTTGACATTATTCACGATAACAAGGAACTTATAATTATGATGGAGGATGCCGCTTATGAAACGTCTTTTTATTATTGCAATTTTGCTTGTTTTGTTGCCTGCCGTGGCTCATGCTGAAAAGAAGTATATCAACGACCTTCTGGAGATAACACTGAGAACCGGGCAGGGAATTGATCACAAAATAATAGAAATGGTTAAGTCCGGACAGATGGTCGAAGTGCTCAAGCCCGGCGATCAGTGGACAAAGATACGGCAATTAAATGGAACCGAAGGCTGGGTGGTCAGTCGTTTTCTGATATCTAATAAACCGAACATTCTTTTACTCAAAGAGTTGCAAGAAAAACATGAAGCGATAATGATTCGCACTGACTCTCAACTTAAAGAGATAGCAAAGCTTCAAGAGGATAACAAAGAGCTTCGCTCAAAACTTGCAGTCAGTGCGAAAACGCTCAATGATCTAAACAACTCTTATGAAACTCTCAAAAAGGAGTCCGGGGTATTTTTACAACTTAAATCAAACTATAATAAAACAACCGCCCAGTTGACCAAACAGAAACAAAAAATTCAAAAATATGAAGACGTGTTGTCGAAACTTGAACAACGCCAGATCTTCAGGTGGATTTTCACCGGTGCGGGCATTCTTTTTCTGGGTTTCTTAATCGGTCTTAGTGGCAAGCGTCAGCGGCGGCGCTCATCTTTGCTATAACCTAAATCCTCAGGGCTTTGTTAAAATTCTATTGAACTTAGTTTGCTGAGTTTATGTTGAGGAACGAAATACTCCATCATGCCATAGGCTAAACAGGAAAATGCTGACGTAAATAGTAATTAATCCCAACATGTTGTAGAATTCCAGGACGTCAAGATATGCAAATTAAAACTGATTTTCTGATAATCGGCAGTGGCATAGCCGGCCTTACTTTTGCCCTCAAAGTGGCGGAGTTCGGTAGTGTTGCTTTGGTTACAAAAAAAAGGATCATGGACAGCAACACTGAAATGGCGCAGGGTGGAATTGCCTCTGTTTTCGAAAAGCCCGACTCGTTTGATCTTCACATCCAAGATACCCTTGTTTCCGGAGATGGTCTCTGCAATCGGGATGTTGTGGAAATGGTTGTTAAAAACGGCCCCGACAGAATCCGTGAATTGTTCAATCTTGGTGTACATTTCAATCTCAAAGAGAAAGAGCGATCAGATTCTGAATCGCTCCACGTTGATCCTGATTTTGATTTGGGACATGAGGGCGGTCATTCTCAGAAACGTATTGTGCACGTTCAAGACATGACCGGAATAGAAATCGAAAAGGTCCTGGTAAACCACGTCAAAAAAAATGATCGCATTACCATATTTGAAAATCACATCGCCATCGATCTTATTGCCATTTCAACACGTATGACAAGGGGACTGATCACAACCGCACATGAAGACTATTGCTGTGGAGCATATGTCCTTGACATAGAAAAAGACCGTGTCAGAACCTTTTGCGCCAAGATAACATTCCTTGCAACCGGTGGCGCGGGTAAAGTTTATCTTTACACCAGCAATCCTGACATAGCCACCGGAGATGGAATTGCAATGGGATATAGGGCCGGCACCACGGTGGCCAACCTTGAGTTTGTTCAGTTTCATCCCACCTGTTTGTATCATCCTGATGCAAAGAACTTTCTTATTTCAGAAGCCGTAAGGGGTGAAGGAGGAACTCTGATTGACGCTGCCGGGAACGCTTTCATGGAAAAATATGACCGTCAGAAGGATCTTGCATGTCGGGATGTGGTTGCCCGCGCCATTGACACAGAACTCAAAAAAAGAGGGGATGATTCCGTATTTCTCGATATATCCCACAAGAATTCCGAATTCGTTAAAACACGTTTTCCCAATCTGTATGAAAAATGCCTTGCCTTTGGCTTTAATATGACCAAGGAACCTCTACCGATTGTTCCCGCTGCCCATTACATGTGCGGCGGTGTTGCAACCGACGTGGCAGGAAGAACAGATATGCATCGGCTGTATGCAGTCGGTGAAACTGCCTGCACCGGGCTTCACGGAGCCAACAGGCTTGCAAGTAATTCTTTGGTCGAGGCTCTTGTTTATGCCCATAAAGCTGTCCATCAGGCTGTCAAGGATATCAATACTTTCGATTTCAGTTCCACTCCTGATCCTCCGCCATGGGATGAGGTCGGCACAACCGACAGTGATGAAGTTATTATGGTTTCACATAACTGGGATGAGATACGTCGATTAATGTGGAACTATGTTGGAATCGTCAGATCCAACAAAAGGTTGGCAAGGGCAAAGCGGCGCATTGAAATCATACATCAGGAGATTAATGAATATTACTGGAATTTCAGGGTTTCCTCCGATCTAATAGAGCTTCGGAACATAGCAACAGTGGCGGAACTTATTATAAAATGTGCCAGGAACAGAAAAGAAAGCCGCGGGCTGCACTACAATATCGAATATCCCTACCGTGACGACAAACGCTGGCAAAAGGATACAATTATCCGGAGGCCTTTTGCGGGATAGGATGCATGTCGGAATGCCTTAAATCTTCACTCCCTTAATACTTATTCTTCATTGACAACACTGGTTTTTGCATTATTGTTATTAAACAAATTATATAAAGCTGTTAGCGTCTAATAAATTCTGGTTGTATCTGGTAATTATTTGACGGTAACGGCAAAACTGTTTAATATCTCAGTGTTTATTTCCTATTATTAAATCCGAGATAAATTCTTCATGAGAAATTTGGGTTAACAATCAGGAATCTATATGATAAATAAGCGAGATTACTACGATGTTCTCGGTGTCAACCGTAATGCCGATGATGATGAGCTTAAGGCAAATTATCGAAAGCTTGCCCTGAAATACCACCCTGACAGAAATCCCAACGACAAAATTGCTGAAGAAAAATTCAAGGAGGCTTCAGAGGCTTACGAAGTCCTTCGTGATCCTCGCAAACGCAATATTTATGACCAGTTTGGGCATCAGGGGCTTGAAGGGTCAGGTTTTTCCGGATTTAGTGGTTTTGAAGACATTTTTTCAAGTTTCGGCGGAATCTTTGAGGATTTTTTCGGATTTAGCAGTGGACGGCGTTCAAGAAGCAGGGCTCAGAAGGGCGCTGATCTTCGTTATGATCTAAGGCTCAGCTTCATGGAAGGCGCCTTTGGCACAGAAACCGAGATTGATTTAGAAAAAATGGAGGTTTGCCCTTCCTGTGAGGGGAGTGCATGTGAGCCAGGAACCCACCCAGAAACCTGCCGGCAGTGTAGCGGAACTGGTCAGGTTTCCCGGAGCCAGGGTTTTTTTACTGTGAGAACCACATGCCAGCTTTGTCGCGGCGGTGGTCAAACAATACCGCAGCCTTGCTCAAAATGCAAAGGGGCTGGACAGATTACGGTCAATAAAAAGGTGGCAGTAATGATTCCGGCAGGCGTTGATGCCGGTTCAAGGCTCCGACTGTCAGGAGAAGGCGAGGCCGGCACATATGGGGGACCTCCTGGAGATCTCTATGTTTTTATCCATGTGGATCCCCATGATTTCTTTGAACGTAACAATACAGACGTGATTTGCCAGGCGGAGATAACATTTGTACAGGCCGCCCTTGGAGACACAATAACTGTGCCTACCTTAAACGGTGAAAGGACGCTTGAAATTAAGAGAAGCACCCAGCCCGGTGACTTGTTCCGCTTTCGCGGTGAGGGGATTCCTTCTCTCAGGAGCAAAAAAAGGGGGGACCAGATCGTTCAGATTGTAATCAAAACACCAACCAATCTTACCAAGAAGCAGGAAATGCTGCTAAGAGAATTCGCCAAAATCGAATCAGGAAAACTTTCGAAAAAATTAAAGAACATCCTCAAAAGCAGCGATGCCAGAGTTTCAAAATAAACATTTTATCCCCACACAAAAGTGGCTATCCGATCTTTCGTGACATTCCGGATGGACGCCATATAAAGGAAATTCAAGAATAATGTATGAGTTAAAAGTTGTCACCCATTTTGCAGCAGCCCATCAGCTTAAGATGGTAGGCGAGAAATGTGAAAACATGCACGGACACAACTGGAAGATCGAGATTTGCCTGGCCGGGGAAACCCTCAACGCTGCCGGGGTGTTGATGGATTTTGGAGAAATAAAGCAGCATGTCTCTGAAATCATGACAAAGCTGGATCACAAGTTCCTTAATGAACTTGATTTCTTTGACGACAGTATTCCGCCATCTTCTGAAAACATTGCCAAATACATTACAGAGTCCCTTCAACTAACGATCAACGATCCGTCGGTCAAAGTTTCCAGTGTATCAGCCTGGGAGTCAGAGGACTCTTGCGCAACATATATTGTCTAAGGTTAGCTCGAATTTCTCATGATGTAACACTTTGATGGCTTCGTAAAAAGTCCAACTTCTGCGTTGCGCTTCATTTCGTTGTCATTGCGGCGTACGCTAAGTACGCCTCATGACACAAAATTCGCGCGCCTTGAATTTGGAGCTTTTTACTTTGCCAT
>JAZFVY010000449.1:0-4799 GCA_036447975.1 Desulfobacterales bacterium | reverse complement strand
ATCTAAGAGCCCATGGCGGTGTTGCGAAACGGTTCAAAATGCTCACATACTACGTGTATGCTCCGCTTTTTCACCGTTTCGCGCCTTGCCCTGAACACTAATCTTATTTTTGAGATAGGTTCTAATAAAAGTTCTTTTGCGAACCCCAAAAAGCTCACCCAAATGAGCAAGAAACTTTTTACGAAACCATCCGCCTTAATTTATGAAAAATTCTATTTTTATCCATCGAGAATACAATATCCTCTGCAACATAACCTTTTTGAAAGGCCGATTCAAAAAGCCCTCGCGTTTTAGTTCTCCATTCAATGGCTTCATTAAGATTGGTTTCTTTCAATGACCGGATATTCTTGGGTATTTCAATGTAAACCTCGGCTTGCGTAAAATTTTCCAACCTTTTCTGGGGAATGTCTTCAAGTATTGGAGCATCCTTTTTTTTCATCTTTTCAACAACTCGGTCCGATTTTAAATTCCAGGTCGCGATAAGCCTGTCTGTTGAAAGCCCCTTGTGAATCCCACTCTCACCTTCGCCGTATATGTTTCTCTCGTATTCAACACTTATGATTCCCAGCCTGTGAAAATTAAAATAGGCATTCATGGATTCGAGGGGATCAAAATTCCACTTAATCACATCATATCCCATTTTTAGAACTTCTTCTCTCTGCGCTTTCTTCAACAAAAACCCTAAGCCGCGGCCCTGATGTTCTTTCCTGACTGCGGTCTGGTGGGAATAGATGAAGTATTCTCCTTCCCATTTCCCGACAATCGCATACGTAAAGCCGACCAATACGTTCTCGACGTACAACCCCTGAACCAAGCCCCCGTATTTTTGAACCCTTGTCATCAAATGATGGGGCTCTATATCCAGATCCGAAAACCCCCAGGCACTTTTCTGGATTTCAGATAATTGTTTTAACTCCTCGACCTCTTTTATTCTTTTTAACTCAATCATCTCAAAACTCCCGGTAGCGTTACTTGATATGTTTGGCAAGTTCGCTGATTCCTCACTTAACAGAAATTATTTGCCCGCCCGTTATTTTTATTAGATCATCCGGTGAAAGCTTGAACATTGTATTGGAAGTTCCTGCCGCCGCCCAAATCTCGTCGTATTTTAATAAGTCCTCATCAATAAACGCTTCCAGATGGTGGGAATGACCCACGGGCGGGACGCCGCCGATGGCAAAACCGGACTTTTCAAGAACATAGTCGACATCGGCCATCTTAATCGGCTCAGAAAGAAGCTTCCCCAGCTTTTTAACGTTAACACGGTTCGCACCGCCCACAAGAACCAAGATGGGCCTGTTAGATTGTTTTGCTTTGAAAACTAGTGATTTAACGATCTGTTCCACCTGACATCCTATAGCTTGCGCGGCATCCATTGCGCTGCGCGTGGTTTCCTGCATCTCCACCACCTGGCACGTAAGACCGTGAGCCTTGAGCGCGTCCTGAACTTTACGGACGCTTGAACTTAACTCGTTCGACATGTTTATTCCTCCGTATTTATTGGTTCTTCTCCAATTTAGTTGGAGAAGAGGGTCCAAGGATTCCAGGGGTCAAGGATTCAAGTGTTTGTTTTCTAGAGACTTTATCAGCGCTTTTAACATTCTTTCGATTTCTGCTATGTCTTTTTTTGCTGTACTCAATTCACCTTTTTCAACGAAGCCTAAATCCCCGGCTAATTACATCTGGAACCACACTGACTCACTTGAATTGCCTTAATTAGCCAAAACTAATCGGGAGATGATCGGATTAATTTAGCTTTTTGAAAAAACGTGTCCCACGCAGCATCTGATCCGGTCTCAAAGTGGTTCACGAGTTATATTCGCTTTGCAGGTTCAAAACAGGCGGGTAATCTCATCAACTTCAAAGCAGGGCCAATATGCCGGTTTCTCCTGCTTCACGGCTTCGATTCCCCTGCCGGCTTCCAGCACTTCGCCGATGCATGTTACGTCTATATTGGCGTCTTGTATGCGGGACATAAGATGTTCAGCCTCATCCTTACGGCAGCAAATCAAAAGACTGCCGGAACCAATCAGGCCTATGGGATCAATGTCGAGCAACCGGCATATATTTTCGGTTTGGGGATAGACCGGAATCATGTCCATGTCGACTATGATCCTGTGCTTTCCGGCAATGCTCAACTCTTCAAGGGCAGTTGCAAGGCCGCCTTCGGTGACATCATGCATGGCACTCACTCTTTTGGAGCGCCTCGCGATTTTCGCTTCCTCAAGAATGCTTATATCGGAAATGAACTGTCTGCATTTTTCAATTTCGTCCTCCGTCACACCCAGCCCCATTAACCTGTTCCCGAACTCCCTGGCAATGATGGCCGTTCCTTCCACGGCAACGGCCTTGGTGAGAAGAACGCTGTCTCCCGGCGTCATATTACGCTTATCGATCAGGTCGCATTTTGCAACTGTACCAGCCAGCATTCCCGTGATCACCGGTCTTGTGACAGCATCGGTAATTTCTGTGTGCCCTCCGCACAAGGTGATATTCCATTGCCGGCAAACAGATTCAAGCTCATGCATTACCTGCCAAATGGCAGAGGCGGTGACTCCGGGTGGAAACAGAAGCGTGGTCAAAAGCCACCTGGATGTGGCTCCTGAGGTGGCAAGATCGTTGGCATTGATCAAAACAGCATAATGCCCGATTGAATCAGTGGCAAAGGTTATAGGGTCAGACTTTAATACAAGAACTTCCTCCCGGTCGATATTTACCGCCGCTGCATCTTCACCGACACCTGGGTTTATCAGCACAGAAGGGTCGTTAAAATTAAATCGGTTAAGGAAGTCTTCCAAAATATCATTGGGCAATTTGCCCATAGCAAGAGGGAGACCCATTCGGACGATTTTTTTGATTTCTTCAAGGCATGAGACGGTGAAGTCACTATCAACCCCTGAGGGTATGGATACGGTTCCGTAGTCCAGAAAAGCGGTAATACATCCTGCAATCTGCCCTGCCTGTATGTCAAAGACGTAATCACCCACCATAAGAACCTGTTTAACGTCAACGTTCAGGGTTTGCGAAGCCAGCAGAATTCCGTCGCCACTCGGCTTGGGTTCGGCAGGTGAGTCCCGTGAAATAATTACGTCAAAATCAGACACTTTAATATTCTCGAAATTTTGTAATGAGCGCTTTAAGGATTGAAGGCTGTTGCGGGTAATTATTCCAACACCGAGACCTTTTGAACGGAGATAAAGGATCAAGTCTTCCGCGCCGTCGTTCGGTTCCGAATTGGCGGCAGCGTCGCTTTCAAAGCGTTCCAAGACTGAAAGGGTTTCTTTTCGCTGATGAGGAGTTGGCAGGCTTTCAATAAATTCAAGGACAGGGATGTCAGCAGGACAGTCTATGGTCTCTTTTAGAAGGGAAAAATTTAAAGCACCGGGTTTGGTCAGGGTGCCGTCAAAATCGAAGAGTACGGCTTTTATGCAAAATGGCTTGTTATTCATTATTTCGTTCAGGCACTAGATATAAATCGGTCCTTAAGTTCTTGCAAACGATCAGGATAATTTGTAATGATTCCGTCAACTCCCAAAGATATAAACTTTTTCATCCGGGTAAATTCATCTACGGTCCAGACAAATACGGTTGAACCTTTACTTTGCAAACACTTTATTAAAGATTTGTGTGCAAGGTTATAATGCACAGATAGTCCATCCACAAATTTGGGTAGCAACTGGGGGGCAAGGCATAAATAAGCATTCCTGATATTCTTTCCCCAGGTCAGTCGCTTCGAGATAGCAACAACCAAGATAAGCGGCAAGGTAACACCTTTAGCGTGCAAACGCTTGAGCAGATAAAAATCGAAACTGGAGATGACACTACCCGGTGAAAGAGATGATGCTTTCAATTCTCTGACAAGGTTGATGGTGTTTACATAACTTTTGATTTCAATATTAACAGGTGTGGAACCAATCGCTTTAAGGGAATCTGATAGCAATGGAGCGCGATCATCATGGTCAGTGAGGTTTTGAACTTGCGCATAAGTCAAGCTGCCCCATGATGGTGTATCATGGTTTAGAGAATTATCATGGTAAACGATAAAATTGCCGTCACGAGTCTCGTGTACATCTATTTCGATCATTTCAGCTTTTGCAGAAACAGCGGCTTTTAGAGCTGGAATTGTATTTTCAATATGCTGGGCGCAGAAACCACGATGCGCTATTATTTTGGGGAAATACTTTAAATGATCCACAGTAACATCCGGAGGTTCTATATCACAAATCATAAGGCGTCAGGCTCTCAACACCTTGTTCGGTGACAAGAACCGTTTGTTCAAACTGGGCGGAAAGCGAACGGTCTTTAGTTACGGTCGTCCAATTATCCTTCAAAATGACAAGGTCTTTGTTTCCTATATTGATCATCGGTTCAATGGTAAAGACCATGCCCGGAATCAGGCTGATTCCTTCTCCTCTACGGCCGAAATGGGGAACCTGGGGCGGTTCATGGAAATCGAACCCCACCCCATGGCCAACAAATTCTCTGACCACAGAGCATCCTTGGCCTTCGGCATATTTTTGAATGGCCCATCCGATATCCCCGATGGTGTTTCCTGGCTTAACCATGGACATGCCCTTTCTGAGGCTCTTACAGGCTACCCGGACGATCTTTATAGCCTCGGGGCCGGGCGTACCCACGAAAAAGGTTTTGTTGGCGTCGGCATAATATCCGTTCAAAATGGGAGTTATGTCGACATTAACAATATCTCCGTCTTTCAATACCTGTTCTCCGGGAATGCCGTGACAAATGGTTTCATTTACCGAGACACAAACGCTTTTTGGGAATCCCCGATAATTCAG
>JAZFVY010000448.1:0-2228 GCA_036447975.1 Desulfobacterales bacterium | reverse complement strand
CCAGGACAATGTAATCTTCCTTTTCAGCCAGAATAATAAGGCTGTTGGTGGCTTTATCTGCTGTTATTCCGATATTTTCAGAAATAACCGGTATTTCTTTTTTCCCCTTGGCGGTAGTGCGCTGTTTTGTCGATAGTGTCTGAAGAACCTTGGCCAGTTCTTCAGCCGAAGCATTCTCAAGATAAAAGACACGGATCTTTTCTTTGCCCTTTGGAACTTCTTTATCCATAACCCTGATAAGCTTTTTGACCCTTGCTGTGTCAACCTTGCTGGCAAGCACGACAACGGTATTTGTGCGCTCATCGGCCACGAAATTGATAACCTTTCCGGGATCTCCTTTCTGTGGTTTTTTCCTTGTCCGGAAAACAGAATCCAGCAGTTTTATAAACTTCGTGGCATCGGCATATTCAAGGGGGATGACAGAGATTTCCTGGCCGATGCCTGAAACATCGATCACCTTGAGCATTCGGAGTAACCGTTTGATGTTTGAATATACGCCCGTTACGATCAGCATGTTTGTCGGCGGATAGGCCAGGATCACGCTGCTTTTGGAAATTAAAGGCGCAAAAAGCCGTTTAATTTCATTGGAGTCTGCGTACGTTAAGGGTATCAGTTGGGTGACAACCTTATCTTCAGGCGAATAGGCCTCTTTTTTAAGTATGGTTTCAATGTTTTTTGAACGCGCATCAGGAGATGGAATGATTTTGATGACTTCACCTGCTTTGATCGCGGTATAGCCGTGCACTTCCAGAACAGATTCAAAGACTTTGTAAGCCTCTTTAATGGAAATTTTAGCAGGTGAAATTATGGTTACTTTTCCTTTTACCCGCTTATCGACGACAAAATTCTTTGCAGTCAATTCGCTGATGAATTTAATCAAGACATTGATATCAACATTATTGAAATCTATGGAAACGAATTGATCCGATACCTTTTTTTCCCGGGAAGCTTTATTTTCCTTTGATGATTCTTTGGTCTTCCCCGTAGTTGCGGCTTTTGCATCCACTGACAGATACACGGTTAACAAGATAAAAATAAAGGCAAATAACCATGTGATGCGTTTTATGCTATTGCAGTGAAATTTCATTTTTTTTGTCGATTATTATCTTGGTTGCATCTTAACTTTTCAGGTATCTTGCCACCAAGGCACCAAGATTATTTAATATTATTGTGCTACTTTTTCTTGTAATGCATTTTTTCAGATAAGAGTGTGAAATTGCTATATTTTTATTGCCTTTATGCCTTTGAGTCTTGGTGGCTGAATAGTTACGTTGTATTAAACATATGTGATTACAGTACATTGACAGGCTACCCATAACATATTATTTGTCACAAGTCACTAATTTCTTACTTAATAGTATAATTTATGTTTTTTTGCTGGCCTTTTCGTTTTAACTGAAGCTTTACGTTGGAAGATGACTGCAATCCTTGGTATAACTTGAAGGCATCGTCCACGGATTCGATATTTTTGCCATCGACTCCAGTGATGATATCACCGCTTTTTAATCCCATATTATAAATGAATGTATTTGGTCTGACTCCTGTTAATCTGAAACCGTCCGGTTGTCCATCTGTAAAATGGGGCTGGATTCTTACATTTTTCATGAGATCGCTTATGTTTTTTACGGCTGATTCTATCTTGGAGCGTTCTAAGGTTATGTTTTGAGAATCTGCCCTACTTGATCTTCTTAACGGACGTTTTTTTTGACTACGTCTGTTTCCGACGGATGATGGTTGACCAGAGGCGCGAGAACCGCTTAGAACTTCCTCAATCTCCAGAATTTCATCTTTACCGTTGACACGCAATACTACTTTTTCCCTTAAAATCATCTTTATTGATGCGTTTTGGATGGTATCCCCGATTCGGTATAGATTTTGGCGTTTCCCTACAGTTTCTTCAATGACGGCATAAGCTTTGTTTTTATCACCCGTGACGGTTCCAAACAGTTTCAGCTTGAGATCCGTCGGTTTTAGGGTTTCAATGTTGAGCTTTTCAGGTTGCCGGCCGGTTTCCGTCTTTGTATTGAAAAGATTACGTTCAATGACTGCATTGTAATAAGTCAATGGATGGCGGGTTGCATTTTTGGGGGACACAACCTGTTTTGTTGCAACACTGGACGGATAGGCATTGTCAAAAGTCGCTGTTGCAACCTTATAAAAAGCATTTACACTGAAATAAGAACCCATCGTAATTAATAAAATATTTGCAATAGTAAAGTGTCGCTTCA
>JAZFVY010000447.1:0-7084 GCA_036447975.1 Desulfobacterales bacterium | reverse complement strand
GTAACAAGGAAAAGGAATCCGGGAACCTTTCCGTAAGAACCCTGGACGGCAAAGTCAAGTTCGGAGTTCACCATGAAGATTTTTTAAATAGGGTTCTTTCACACATAAAGGAAAGAAAGCTGGATCTAGAGATTTTTAACGATTAGGTGCTTATGCCAAAAAATGCTGGTGTTACAACCCACAGGATCAAATGGTGCGACTTGCGGTGTGAGTATGCCGACTTTGCAAAGCAAGATGCCCTGGACGGAAGCTGTCACACCTTTAAATCTCTATGGTGCGGAAAACTGAAAAAACATGTAACCAAAAACGCACCCTGTGAAGAATTGTTCGGGAAGAGACGGCCAACAACTGGATTTTAAAGATGGATCCAAGGTATTGAAAAAATTCTTATTTTACTGGTTTCCTGTCTTTATTTACTGCTTGCTGATTTTCATGCAGTCCTCCTACCCCTCGCCTGAAAGTGTTCCTGACTGGCCTTACATTGACAAGCTTCTCCATATTGCTGTCTATGCACTCCTTGGCGCCCTTTTTTTAAGGGCATTCAGAACACTGCGAATACAACACAATTTGAAACTGGTTATGATGCTTAGCATCCTCTTGTCATCTCTTTACGGAATCAGTGATGAAATTCACCAGTATTATGTTCCTTTCAGGAATGCCGACTTTTTGGATGCTCTGGCCGATATGATCGGCAGTGTTTGCGGTGTCTATGTTTACCAAATACTTTCGTCGAAATAGCTAATTCTACTTTGTCAGATTTGAAAAATCGTACAAATAAGAACGCCCGCCTCGATGATGCTTTTCCTGAAATGTGGCAAAGTAGAACTCATAAATGAGCTCAGAAAAAAACAAGCGGACAGAGAATGTAATGAACTATAATTATATTATACTTCATTTTGGGTTGGCAATAGACAATCTAATATGTCCTAAAAGATTTGCTTGGCATTGCAAATAGGTCATGTTAATAAAACACGAAAAGTAAGCATGGACTTTTTATATTTCGGTATGATAAAAACGTCTGGTAAGAATATTTCAGAAACAAAAGCCAATGAATAAAAACAATCTTCCCTCGAAAAAAGCGCTTGTTGCCGACTGGCAGACCCTGACAAGAACGTTCATAAGGCCTGAAAATGACGCTGCCAGGTCTACACTGATTAAATACATGGAGCAGATCCTTTTCGGTCTCCAAGATTTTCTAAAAAAACATGTAGGATTCACTGAAGAGATCAGTCTTCTGGATCTATCAACAAGGTTTGCAGACTCCTTGATCAGTAAAAATCCAGAAAAAAAACTTGCTGATGTCATTACAGACCTGATCGAAGATATTGCGCCTCATGCGGTCAATGTTGCTTCCCCGTATTTTGTCGGTCATATGACGTCTGCCATTCCTTTCTTTATGGTCCATCTCAAAACCATCGTTGCAGCCCTCAATCAGAATGTCGTAAAAATCGAAACCTCGAAGGTTGTTTCTGTTGTGGAAAAACAGGTCCTTGCCAAAATCCACAGGCTGATCTATCAAGAAGATGAAGCGTTTTACCATGAGCATATCCAGAACATAAATACCACCATTGGCTGCTTCACGGAAAATGGTACTTTTGCGAACCTAACAGCGCTTTGGATTGCCAGAAACACCCTGCTTGCTCCCAAAAAGGGCTTTGACGGTGTGGAAAAAGAAGGGATACAAGCTGCATACAGGGCATACGGAATAGAAAGATGTGTAGTTCTTATATCAAAACGCGGCCACTATTCTCTTAACAAAGCCGGCGGTCTTCTCGGCATCGGCAATCAAAACATTGTTGCCATAGATGTGGATGAAAACAACAGAATCGATCTGGACAGCCTACATAAAACCATCGGAAAAATAAAAAATGACAGCACCAGAAACGCAATCCTTGCCATTGTCGGTATTGCCGGAACCACAGAAACAGGTTCTGTAGATCCGCTCCCAAAACTAGCTGAAATTTGTGCTGAAAACAGGATACACTTTCACGTTGATGCTGCCTGGGGCGGGCCGACCCTGATGTCGGAAAAATACGCTCACCTGCTTGCCGGTATAGAACTGGCCGATTCTGTATCAATAGACGGTCATAAACAATTTTATATGCCCATGACCTGCGGCATGGTCTATTTTAAAGATCCTACGATAATGGATGCTGTCATTTATCATACACATTATGTAAACCGCCCCGGTTCTGTTGACCTTGGGATTAAATCGGTTTCAGGATCAAGGGAAGCAAACTCTCTGATACTCGACAGCGCACTAAAAATAATGGGGAGTCGGGGTTACGCCCTGCTCATTGAGCACGGAATAGAAACAGCCCAGAGATTTGCCGAAGAAATTGAAAAAAGGTCCAACTTCCAGCTCATTACTCCGCCTGAACTTAACATACTCACCTACAGATTATATCCTTCCCACTTTAAACAGGAGATCTCCGAACAAGGTGTTGAACGGAAAATCAGTATTAACGAAAGATTAAACGAAATCAACCTAACGATTCAAAGACTGCAAAGGGAAGCCGGCAAAAGTTTTGTCTCTAGAACAACTTTAAAGACAAAGAATCCTCCTGATCAAGATATTGTGGTTTTGCGCTGTGTAATAATGAATCCCATGACAAACATCGAGATTTTAAAGGAAATTCTTGATGAGCAGGAAGAAATATACCAGCGCACGTTCATACAGGGGTAGTGGAGAACTTATTTTTTTTGAAGGGAAACAGAATCGGTAGTTTTATATATTCCTTTGATTTTATAGTATAAATCAAACAAATGCACGGCAATTATCGCCGTAATAAACCTTGGAATCCAGAGCCAGAATGCACCGAGCCCGAGCGATAAAAAAAGGACCGGGTCTTCGACCGTGGAATGATTGATTCCTACGGAAAGATGAAGCCTTTCAAGTTCTTGTCTGGTAAGATATCCTTCTTTTGCTTCTTCCACAATCACTGCACCACCATATGCAAGCCCGAATGCATTCGCTGTAAGCCACAACATACCTACCCTTTGATCAAGCCCCATGATTTTTAAAAGCGGGTTCAGCACCTTGACGATATGCTGAATCATGTTGAAAATCTTCATGGTTTCAAGAAGAATCATTATGACCATAATAATGGCGAATATCTTTACACTCAGATATAAGGTCGCGATAAACCAGATTTTCAGCATGATTAAAAATGGCGGGTGTGTTGAAACAGATGTGCTTTTTGTTACAAGCGCTCCTGGTTCAGACTCAAGGAATAGAGAAACTATGATTACGGTAACAATAGAAGCGATAAGACGGAAAAGAGTTGCTTTAAGGGGGTTCAGTCCGGACTTTCCCTGGATAATTCCTTCCTGGATAAGATTGTGGGAGATAAGAAGAAAAATAGCGATCAGCGTCATCTCATTGATAGTAAAAGGAAGCACCACCATGGAAGCTAATCCGCCGTAAATTCCTGTTAACATACCGACAATAAGCGGCAAAGCGGCCATGGAAGAAAGATTCAGCAGGTTCATGACAGGTTCCAGGAGAAAATCAATTTTGTTAATAAAGCCGCTGAACTCGATAAGCGCTGAAAGGAAGGATATTGGCACAATGATTTTGAGCATCCAGACAAATCCGCTCCAGCCTTTTTTAATGCCGGCTTGCAGGCCGTATTTAAGCTTATTTTGGGAAAGCTCCATTTTTGCAGGATTTTTGTAGGATCTAACCAAAGCTATCTTGTTGTATTTTGCGGGTTGCAGCTAATGCTATCATAAATAAGGTTTTTGAGTTTCTGTTCCAGAACCGAGTAAGAATAATATCGTGTTGCAATTTCATAATTTTTCTCTACCATTTTTTTGCTAAGCTCCGGATTTTCAAGAACCTCTCTGGCCTGGCGAACTGCAGCATCTGTAACATACCCCTCAATTTCAATAACAGAAAATCCTTTAGGCTTTATATCCATTGAATAGATTGAATATCTATTAACGACTATCGGTTTTAGGAAGTATATGGCTTCGAGAAAGGCATTCCCAAATCCCTCAAAATTGGAAGGATAAGTCACAAGGTCGGCATGTGGATATATGTCATCAAGGGTGTATATTTTTCTCCCTGTATTGGTTATTCCTCTGTGTTCTTTAATAATATCTGAAACAAATACAGTATTAACATTCAAAAGTTTCGAATAATCCTTTACTCTTTTCTCATAATCGTAGCCTTCATCACCGGAAGCATGTGAAATGACAAGTTTGGCTTTCATCCCAAGCCTGTGGACAATTTCTATTGCATGTTCAATCCCTTTGCGCTTTACAACCCTGGTCGGCTGGAGGATTAAAAGCTCATCATCCTCAATACCGAGGGCCTGGCGCACATCCGATGCATAATCGTCAACAGGCGGCGGCGAATTTTCAAAGTCCATGACATTTGGAATCATAGTTGCCGAAATACCTGTTCTTAGACTCAACTGATTATCACCGGAAGAATTGATTACCACGTGTTGTATCGATGGCAGGTGAGGAGGAAAGGCCATGTTCAGGTAATCCCAGACAACATTTGTCAGAAACTGCTGACGTTCCCAGAAAAAATCGTGATGGTGAGCTATTGCAGGCATTCCGGTTTCTGATATAACCTCTGTAATGGCAATACCGAGAGGCAAATTGAGTGGAATCGTCAGTGAATTTTCCGGGACTAAAAGTTCAATCTTGAATTTTTCGATGAATTTATAGATTTCATCCTTTAGTTTCTCTTTATATTCATAAATTTTTTGGGTAATGCGTCGCTCTCTTTTGTGGACGCCAAAGCAATTCCGGTAAATATTCAATATATCTGGATGGCGGAAATGGGCTTCTTCCACCATATATGAACGCGCAGGCGGAGTGTCCAGTTCACCGGCAAAGTAATAGCAGCGGCATCCTTGCTTTTCAAAAACCTCAGCCCATTTTGCTGCCTCAAGGGAAACACCATCTGTCCCGGCAAAACGGGTCGAAACAAGTCCGACATTATGTGTTAAACCACAGTATTGACAGCCCACCATCTTTAGCTCCTTTTTTACTTGCCTGTGTTGGTTTACAAGGAATAATATCGAAAAAGAAATAAAGCGTTTTATCCATAATGACAAGAGACATTACGGGTAAAACGCTTTAAAGTGTTCTGCAAAGCGCCAATGGGCGCCGCGCGGAATATTTTTGGTTGAACCACGCAAATTAACTATTTATCTATAACAAACTGAAATTTTGCGGAACCCACATCGATGATATCGAAATCTTTTAGGTCCACCGATTCTTTCACAACCTCCCCATTGACCTTCGGCTTAGTCATCCCATCAACATAGCTCAAGGAGTATCCTTTGGGTCTCCTGCTTATAACAACAGCAGTAGAACCCATCATGATGCCTTTCACCACGATTTCTGAAGATGGGCTTTTCCCAATTTTGGTGATCCTGTTGGTAAGCTTTATCTCTCCCTCGCCGCCGGCCAAATAGGACAAAATACCCACAGGATCCTTTGCTTTATTCCGGGTCTCGGCTAACTCCTGGTCGGTCTTGCCCATCATTTTCCGATAGGTGTCCGTATCCATTACCATGGTCTGGTCCATCTGATCTTCATCTTCATCGGGTTTTTTTTCATAATCATCATAGGAAAAGGTAAGTGTATGTTTGCCGATGGTTACAGAATCCCCCTGTTGAAGCCAGTGAGAAGAAACGAGTTCATCATTAACAAAGGAACCATTTTTGCTTTGCAAATCAGTAAGTAAAAACCCATCCCCCACTGAGTCTATTTTTGCGTGGTGTCCGGACACGGCAAGATTTTCGATTTGTATATCGTTATCCTCCTTCCGGCCAATCGTTAAAGACTTTCCCTTTGCAACACGATATACCGCAATAGTATTTTCTTTAAATAAAAGCTTTAATATAGGCATCGCAATACCCTCTTTTTAATAGAATATTTTTTTCAAAGAATAGATAATGCGCGAAATCGTTCCCATGATCCCGCCTTTTTCATTCTTGTTATTCTTCACTTTTAAAACAATAACGGTTATATTGTCATCCCCTCCACGCTCATTTGCAAGATCAACCAGCGTTTGGCAGGCCTTGGCGGGCCGTTCATTTCTCACCACGTCAAGGATCTCATCGGGAGAGACCTTATCACTCAAACCATCGGAACTGATGGCCAGGATATCACCTTTGAAATACTGGTTTTCGCAGATATCGGTCTCCACCTCCTCTTCAACCCCGATAGCCCGTGTAAGCATGTGCTTAAACTTCTCTCCCAGCAGTTCGGCTTCATTGGGATCTATTGACGCTTGCTCGGCCATCACATTATGGATCACGGAAATGAGCTCTATTCTCCCATCATGAACCAGGTATATGGGGCTGTCGCCTACATTTGCCACAATGAAAGTCTCATCAGTAAAATAGACCGCAGACAATGTGGAGCCCATCCCACGATAGGATTCATTATTTTGGGCAGCTTGATAGACCCCCTGGTTGGCGAGCTTGATGCCGGAAAGCAGCCGGTTGGCCTCTTTGGAGAGGGTTTTTTCGAAGTCCTCCAACTCCTCGGCGTCCTCATCCTCTTTAAAGCGCTTCATGTAGTCCCAGATGGTGTCTACAACCAGTTTGCTGGCCACTTCACCGGCAAGGTGCCCTCCCATGCCGTCGGCCACTACGTAAAGCCCCAGGTCATTGTCGAGTAAAAAAGAATCTTCGTTGTCCTTTCTCCTTCTGCCAATATCGGTAACACCTGCGGATTCAATGACCACCATGATTATAAAGCCCAGACTTTCATTGTCAAAATTCTTTATGTCTATGGTTGTAAGCTGTCCGATATTACACAACTAATGCTGTACACGCTTCATATAACAAAAAAGTTGTAAGGTCAAGCATTTCGTGCAGGGCTGCGGGGCAACGTCAAGGTCGATTTTATCTTAGCCAAACAGAAGGAATTTCAAAAACGATTAAATGCGAAATCCGAAACAGGTTGAGACCTTTGAAAAATGTTCAATTTTGCCTGCCCAGTTAAATCTTATAAAATTTAACCCCAAAATAGTTAAGCCTCTTGTGGCCATAATAAATAAGTCCTTGGAGAAGGGCCGGAAAAAGCGCTATCAGGAGGCATCCCAGATGAG
>JAZFVY010000446.1:0-3139 GCA_036447975.1 Desulfobacterales bacterium | reverse complement strand
GGCCTGTTTCAGGACTTTGCCCCCTCGGCGCATCATATGAAATACGTGTTGCTGCCCTTACTGAGCAGAATGGGGATACACATCGGTCTGGAGATCATACAGCCTGGTTATGTACCTCAGGGCCAAGGCCAGATACTGGTAAAGGTTAAGCCGTTAAAAGGAAGACCAAAAGCGCTTTCACTGGTCGATCAGGGGAAGCTAATCGAGATAAAGGGAATGGCGCTCTCCTCTCATCTTAAGGGAAGAAGGGTATCGGATAGAATGGCTCTGGCGTGCCTGAAGACTTTGGAGGCCAGGGGATACGATGCAAAAATAGAAATTACCTATGATACAAAAGAAGCACCGGGGTATCAGAGGGCCTCAATCCAGGCCGGAGCTTCCCTGGCTGTCTGGGCCAGAACCGATACTGGCTGTCTCATCGGATCGGATATGGCGGGCGCCCTGAGGAGGACGGCCGAATTCATTGGGAAGCGAACTGCCAGAAATCTTATTGAAGACCTGGATACGAGGGCAACGGTGGACAGGTACGTGGCGGACCAGCTTATCCCCTTCGCTTCTCTCTCTGAAGGGTGGACAGCCTACCGAATTCCAAGGATGTCGGATCATATTGAAGCAAGGCTCTGGTTGGTCGAAGAATTGCTCGGAGCAAAAACAGAGGTGAAGGGCAATCTGGTCCGAATCAAGGGAATAGGGTATACAAAATAGAAAATGGAAATGACGCTGAAAATTAGAGGTATCTATGCCACGGCCTTGACAAAGTTCTTCGTTGATCATGGATGATACATAACCCTTCGGATATCTACATACCATAATGCTACATTTATAAATTTGAACTGCTCTCGGGTATATGATGTGACAAATCACTCTTTTTTTAACAACTCCTTTCTTTAATGTTCCCTATATTTCAGGATTTATCAAAATGATTGAGCATGCGGTTGGAATATATGTCGGATTATTGCTGATAGCATGCGTAGTAGCGATTGCAAGTAAGATGGTGTCGCAACTACCGTACACGATATTTTTGACTCTGGTGGGACTGGTAATCGGCGTGTTAGGAATTGGTCCGAGGATCGAGGAGACGGGGTTTAGCCATGAGTTAATATTTTTCGTGTTTTTGCCGCCGTTACTTTTTCAAGGAGCGTTTCATATGGAGTTGAACTCCCTGTTGAAACAGTTCTGGCCGATTGTATGTTTTGCAGTTCCGGGTGTAATCGTATCGACTTTAGTTGTGGGAGGAGTTGTCGGCTGGTTGGGTGGTATAAGTTCAATGATGGTAGCGATACTTTTTGGTGCCTTGATCTCTCCAACAGACCCTGTGAGTGTGTTGGCGCTGTTTAAGCAGGTGGGAGCACCGGAAGACCTAAAAACACTTATAGAAGGAGAGTCGCTCTTTAATGATGCAACCGGAGTCGTGTTGTTCACGATCCTGCTGAAGGTTGTGCTAGGAGGGCAGCAATTTGGATTCGGCCAAGCGGCATATGAATTTGTAAAGGTCTCATTCGGGGGTATAGTGATGGGAGCTGTGCTCGGTTGGATCGTGTTTAATATCATGCGTCATTTGGAGGATCATCTGCTGGAAAATGCTCTTTGTCTGGTGTTGGCTTACGGGTCATTTTGGTTGGCGGAAGTGATACATCTTTCGGGCGTAATCGCAACTGTGATAGCCGGGTTGATGATAGGTAATTATGGCCGTCGACTTTCGATGAGCGAAAAGACGACAAAGACGGTTGAAACATTTTTTGAATCGATAGACTTCGTGATCAATTCGATGCTGTTTATTTTGATCGGCTTGGAGTTGCGCGAAGTGCCAGCAGATATTATGTGGAGGACTGTTTTTATTGCCATTGCGGCGATGTTGATAGGGCGTGCGGCAGTTTCTTACAGTTTCTACTGGTTATTGAATCAAGTGGGTACCAAGCGACCGAAGAGATGGAAGCATATTCTATTCTGGGGCGGCTTGAGGGGCTCGATTCCGATTGCTCTGATGCTTCAACTGCCTAATGAAGGCGTACTGGAAACGTGGCGTCCGATATTATTGGTGGCAGGGTTTGGTTGTGTATTTTTCTCGCTGGTTGTACAAGGGATCACCATAGGACCACTTATGCGCAAGCTCGGTATTGGAGATGCAACAAAAACCATAGGGCATTAGAGCAAATATTTTAAGAGTTTTGTTTTTCATCAGCCCCATCCGTCAATCGATAAAGACGGCCCCTTACAACCTTCAAAATGGAAATCTTCTTGACTTGACATACGAAAATAGTGATATCTGTATGTGGGCTGTTCTAGTGATGGTGGCAATATTTGCGGGCAACCTGCAACATATCTTTTTATGTATTAATCTTCCTGGGAATTATTGTTATGAATGAAAAACGAAGAGAAGAAAGGTTTACACTGGAACCATCGGATCTTACTTCCGCTGAATTTGAGATTGGGATTGGGCCTGAAATGCGAAAGTTCTTTTTTAATGTTATTAATTATTCAAGACAAGGACTGGGGCTACTGGTTACCAAGGCTGATTTTGTTTTGCTGAGGTTTTTGAAGAGAGGCGATAGTATAAATAATATATCGCTTTATACGGAATGGGCCGTGGTCAATGTAAATGCAGCAGTAAGCCACATTACGAAGATGAAACATGGTCTCTACAGAGGAAATTGCATCCTTGGAGTGGAATCAGATGAAATTATTGACATTTTCGAACAGTAGAAAGAAGAACCCCAATACAGCATCCTAACGATCAACATAGATGAGCCAAGAACCGAACGACAAGCAGAAGTTCATCCGAGTTTCCGTAACAGATACCGGCATCTTTTACATAATATAATCTTACCCCATAGTCCCCTTCACCTTCAAAATTACCTATCCCTGATCGAAGACGGCCTAACAACATTCAAAATGGAAATCTACTTGACTTGACAGCCACTTTTATATGATATCTGAAACAGTAAATAAGTTTGGATACTGGCAAGAAATCTGGATTTTAATTTGAGTTCTTGTGAGAAACCCTATTTATCCTGGTAAAGTGTATAGGGTTCCAATGATTAATAGAATCCAAAGCAATCTGTTAGGAAGGAAAAAGGATGGGGATGTTGTCATTGGGGAGTGTTGGATAGGGGATGATGGGAGGTCAATCCCCTATTTT
>JAZFVY010000445.1:0-3595 GCA_036447975.1 Desulfobacterales bacterium | reverse complement strand
TCACTGTTTGAGTGTATTAGAGAGCGTTCAGAAAGAACAGCAAAATAGCAATTTTTCTCTGTGGGTTAAATAATTTGAGCGTTTAATCGGCTTTTATGTGCAGGATAGCAACTGTTCTTTCTTTACTCTCACTTATGCACGAGTTTGACACGGTTTAAAACCGGATTATCTGAGTGCGATAATATTTTCAAAGGGCTAAAATGTTACCTCCCTAAATGGCTTTTTTTGATTCGTATATAGGATTAAAATTTCCATCCTGGAAAACATTTTAGTTTCCAAGCAATAAATGAGGGATTTTTATATGCGCAAGGCCGCACAAGGGTTTTCCCCGAGGCGAACATATAAGTACGCCGCAAGCAAAAACCCGCGGAGAACGCAGCGCGTCGAAAAAATAGCCATTTATGCATGGAAACACTTACATGTTGCGCCTATACTGCCCCCCCACATCATGCAACGCCTGGGTAATCTGGCCAAGGGAGCATACCTTGACGGTCTCCATTAGTTCGGCAAAAATATTATCTCCGGACAACGCTACTTTTTGGAGGCGTTCCAGCGCTCCTGGCGCCTCTTTTTCATTCCGCTTCTTGAATGCCGCCAAGCGCTTAAGTTGTGATTCCTTTTCGGCTTCAGTAGCCCTTACAAGTTCAACACATTCGGCCCATTGATCCAGGTCGGTATCAGGATCGCGAAAGGTATTTACGCCGATTATGGGGAATTCCCCTGTATGCTTCAATTTTTCATAATAAATCGACTCCTCCTGAATCTTGCTCCTCTGATAACCGGTTTCCATTGCTCCCAGCACACCTCCGCGTTCTGCAATCCTGTCGAATTCCATGAGAACCGCTTCTTCCACCAGCCGTGTCAGTTCCTCAACAACAAAACTGCCCTGGTTCATATTTTCGTTATTGGCCATGCCCCACTCCCGGTTAATGATGAGCTGGATGGCCAGAGCTCGCCTTACCGATTCATTGGTCGGTGTGGTAATGGCTTCATCAAAGGCATTGGTATGAAGACTGTTGCAGTTGTCATAAATCGCACAAAGAGCCTGGAGCGTTGTTCGGATGTCGTTAAACTGGATATCCTGGCTGTGCAAAGATCGCCCGGATGTCTGAATATGATATTTCAGCATTTGGGAACGGACAGCCCCCCCGTATTTATTCTTGATTGCAATGGACCAAATGCGTCTGGCTACCCTTCCGATGACCGTATATTCAGGACCCATGCCGTTGGAAAAGAAGAAAGATAAATTGGGTGCAAAGCTGTCAACGGGCATGCCTCGCGACAAATAATATTCTACATATGTAAATCCGTTGGCCAGGGTGAAGGCCAGCTGTGTGATCGGGTTGGCGCCGGCTTCGGCAATATGGTATCCCGAGATGGAAACCGAATAGAAATTATGGACATTGTTTTTTATGAAGTATTCCTGGATATCTCCCATCATTTTCAGAGCAAACTCGATGGAGAAAATACAGGTATTCTGCCCCTGATCCTCTTTTAATATATCCGCCTGAACCGTGCCGCGCACATTGGAGAGTGCCATGTCACGGAGGTGGTTGTATTCTTGCTCTGTGGGCTCCTTCCTTTTTTCGCTTCGGAAGGTGTCAACCTGCTGGTCTATGGCTGTGTTTAAAAACATGGCAAGCATTATGGGTGCAGGGCCGTTTATTGTCATGGAAATTGATGTTTTGGGTGCACACAGGTTAAATCCGTCATAAAGGACTTTGACATCGTCCAGGGTGCAAATGCTGACGCCGGATGTGCCCACCTTTCCGTAAATATCGGGACGCCGCTCAGGATCATAACCGTATAAGGTTACAGAATCGAACGCCGTAGACAGACGTTTGGCCTCATAGTCTGCTGACAGAAGCTTGAATCGCCTGTTGGTTCTGGCAGGATCGCCTTCACCGGCGAACATGCGGGTGGGGTCCTCATCAATCCGTTTTAAGGGAAAAACACCAGCGGTATACGGAAAATGCCCGGATACGTTCTCTTCCCTCAGCCATGTGTAAATTTCACCGGGATCCTTGAATTTGGGGAGGACAATTTTCGGGATTTTGGTGTGTGCTAATGATTCAGTATAAAGCGGAACCCTGATTTCCCGGTTACGAACCCGGTAAATAAGTTCTTCCTTGCTGTAAGTTTTTTTTATCTCTTCCCAGTCATTAAGCAGAAGTGTTGTCTCAGGGTCCAAAGATTCTTGGGCTTTTGCAATTTCCGCTTTGAGCCGTTCAAGAACCTCTGATGTATCCCCTTTGAGATTATCACCGCTGATGGCCGTTGCGGCTTCTTTGAGGTGCCAGACTTTCCGCACTGCTTCTGCCTGCTCCTGTGTTCGTTGGTGATAGCCTCTAACGGTGTTTGAAATCTCTGCAAGGTAACGGGTGCGTTCCGGGGGTATAGTGATCGTCTTTGACGTGGATGTCCGGGTTTCGGTTCTTGGTAAACTCGAGTCAAAAGTGATACCTGTTTTTTCAGCCAGTGCATCCATAACAGCATGATACAAGGCCGTTACACCGTCATCGTTGAATTTTGAGGCAATTGTTCCATAAACAGGCATCTCCTCGGGGGACTTGTCCCATGTTTTTCGATTGCGTTGCACCTGCTTTCGCACATCACGCACCGCATCTTCTCCACCCCGCTTTTCGTACTTGTTTACGGCAATAAGATCGGCAAAATCGAGCATGTCGATCTTTTCAAGCTGGGTGGCGGCGCCGAACTCACTGGTCATGACATAGACAGACAAATCGACCAGGTCGATAATATTCGAATCACCCTGCCCGATACCTGCTGTTTCTGCTACTATAAGGTCATATCCCGCTGCCTTAACAACTTCTATAGCCTCGGCCAGGGCATGGGGAATTTCTGTATGTGATCGACGGGTCGCAAGGCTGCGCATGTATACCCTCGGATTCTCGATGGCGTTCATCCGTATCCTGTCACCCAGAAGCGCCCCGCCGGTTTTGCGCCTGGAGGGATCACTGCTGATAATCGCCAGATTAACATCTTTGCTGTCGCGAATAATTCGCAAAATCAGCTCATCTGTCAGAGACGATTTTCCGGCCCCTCCGGTTCCGGTGATACCGATAACCGGTGTTTTATGTCTGCCTATTTTTTTTGAAAGCTTGGATCTGAGCTTGGCAAGATGCCCGTTCTCCTGGGCTTTTGCCTTTTCAACGGCGGTAATAAGATTTGCTACCATGGATTTGTTATCCGTAGACAGGCGGGCAAAATCAAAATCTGTCTCCTTGACGGTGGAAAAATCCATAATTTTAACCATATGGTTAATCATTCCCTGGAGGCCCATGTTTGCTCCATCCTCGGGGGAATATATCTTGGTCACGCCGTATGCTTCCAGTTCTTTGATCTCTTCTGGTACGATGACACCACCGCCGCCGCCAAAAATTTTGATATGTGAGACACCGGCATCTTTCAAAAGATCTACAATGTATTTGAAGAATTCCACATGGCCACCCTGATAACTCGACACAGCCACTCCTTGAACATCTTCCTGAATTGCGGCATTTACTATTTCCTGAACAGAACGGTTATGACCAAGGTGTATGACTTCTACACCTGCATCCTGGAGTATTCGGCG
>JAZFVY010000444.1:0-3247 GCA_036447975.1 Desulfobacterales bacterium | reverse complement strand
CTGATTTGAAGACCGCTTTTTGGTATGGTTCCTATGCCGCGCCAGTTGGCATCGATTGTTTCAAAAACATCCTCCATTATCTTCTGGGCTTTTTGATTTCCATCAAATGTTACAGCCCGCTTGTATCCGTTTACAAGTTCCGGCCCCCCTACCTCGATCTGCTCAACCAGAATGAGTATGGCCTGCAATATATCTACCGGCTCAAATCCCGCGATCACACAGGGTGTTTGATATTGTTCAAAAAATGGAAGATAAGCCTTTATACCGATGATAACGGAAACATGGCCGGGAAGGATAAAACCGTCGATTTTCGTTTCCTTGACTTTCATCAGGATATCCAGAGCCGGAGGAAGCACCTTATGGGCACAAAAGACAAAATAGTTTTCAAGGCGCATCTCAATTGCGGTAAGGATGGATGCGGCTATGGTGGGAGCAGTGGTCTCGAAGCCAACACCTAAAAAAGCGACTTTTTTGTTAGGATTTTTTCTTGCAATCTCAAGTGCGTCGAAGGTGGAGTACACCACTCGGATATCACTGCCTTCAGCCCGCTCCTTTTGTAGAGATGAGTCTGTACCCGGAACCTTTATAAGATCCCCAAAGGTCGTTATGATAACATCATCAACCCTGGATAATGCAATAAAGGCGTCGATTTCATTCTGGGATGTAACACACACGGGACATCCGGGACCGGAAAGAAGCGAAACCGTGGCCGGCAAAAGCCCCCTGATCCCGCTTTTAAAAATAGACATGGTGTGTGTGCCGCATACTTCCATCAAGCGGATTTGTTTTTGACTGGCTGCTTTTATACGCTCAATTATTTTCCTGGAAATCTCAGGATCTCTGTATTCTTCTAAATGTTTGATGGGCATTTTTCAGTTCCATTAGCATGATTGGTCTATTCGCTTTATTTAATTATACCTGAAGCTCTTTTGAAATCGATTTGTTTCAAAGAACTAAACTGTTATAATATTGACTTTTTACTAAGCCATCAAAATTAGCTGATATATGCGGCAAACCACATTATGTGCTATTTGACCGCAACAGCGGCCGCCACCATGGCCTGACCCAGAGAAATACCCCCATCATTTGCCGGGACTTTTGAGTGTGTAAAAACTTGAAAGTTTTTTTCTTTGAGTGCCTTTATCAATCCGCTCAAAAGGATCGAATTTTGGAACACCCCACCGCTGAGAACGACACGACTCAGGCCGGTATCCTCCCGGATGAGGCCACACAATCGCGTTAACATGTATATAAGTGTCCAATGGAACTTGCCGCTAATTTCAGATGGGGATAATCCGGTTTGCATGTCATCCACTATTCCGCAGATGATCGGTTCGGTTTTGATTTGATAAATCTCTCCTGACTCCCATTTGTAGTCATAAATTTCATTTGCCGTTTCCCCCGCCAACATCTCAAGTTCCATGGCAGCCTGGCCTTCAAAAAAAACGTGGTTTCTTATCCCTGCAATTGCTGCGATTCCATCAAAAAGACGACCAAGACTGGACGTGTAGGGAGAATTTAACTGTTTTGAAATCATCTCGACGATGATCTTAATCTTATTGTGATCGATTTTTTTTAGAAAAGGAAGGTCAAGATCCCAAAATCCTTCGCCAAACGCTTCATAAAGGTAACTTACGGCCATACGCCACGGTTCTTTTATTGCGGCAGCACTCCCGGGCATGGGCACATAAGCAAAATGAGCGGCCCGTGAAAACTTTTCAATTTCAGCAAACAGTATTTCGCCTCCCCATATTGTACCGTCACTTCCATATCCGGTGCCGTCAAATGAAAGCCCTATAACCGGTCCATCCAGCATATTCTCCGCCATGGCGCTGACAATATGGGCATGGTGGTGCTGCACCTGAACCTTTTGAATATCCTGCTGCTCCTCGGCATAGCGGGTACTCAAATAGTCTGGATGAAGATCAAAGGCAATAATTTCCGGATTGATATCGAGTGTCCGCTTCATGTGCCGGATCGTCAGCTGAAAGAATTCGTATGATGCCAGATTTTCAAGATCTCCAATGTGCTGGCTTAAAAAAGCATGATTACCCTTTGTAAGGCAAATGGTATTTTTCAATTCAGCACCGCAGGCCAATATGGAAGGAACCTTTTTGTCAAGAAAGACAGGCATCGGGACATATCCCCTTGAACGTCTGATGAACCTTGTGTAACCAGCCGATTTTCTGACAATTGAATCATCACTGCGCAGATAGATATCCCTGTTGTGGATTAAAAAATAATCCGCTATATTTGACAGCCTATCGAACGCATCCTCATTATCAATGGCGATGGGTTCCTCGCTCAGGTTACCACTTGTCATCACAAGGGCGGTAAAATTGTGGCTTAATAGAAGGTAGTGAAGGGGAGTATAAGGGAGCATGGCGCCGAAATACCGGTTTCGGGGCGCCACCGCTTCTGAAATCGAATTTGGTTCCATTTTTTTCAAAAGTACAATCGGGCGCTGGGGTGAAGTAAGAAGTTTTTCCTCCTCCGGTTCAACCAGAGCATATTTTAGAATGTGCTCGACATCACAAGACATTATAGCTAAAGGTTTTTCTTCCCGATATTTTCTTTTTCTAAGCCTTGCAACTGCTTTATTATTTTCTGCATCCGCAGCTAGGTGAAAACCGCCCAGACCCTTGACGGCGACAATATATCCCTGCTTTAGAAGTGTTGCTGCTTTCTCAATAGGGTTGTTTTTTTCGACCTTTTTGCGAGCATTATCATAAAGGCTAATATGAGGACCGCAGTCTTTGCATGCATTGGGCTGAGCATGAAATCTTCTGTTTTCAGGATCATCATATTCCTCCTGGCATATTGGACACATTTTAAAGTGTTTCATGGAGGTTTTAGGACGGTCATATGGAATATCATCGATGATGGTATAACGTGGTCCGCAATTTGTGCAGTTGATGAAAGGATACTGAAAGCGGCGGTCATGTGGATCAAATAGTTCAGATATGCAGTCATCACAGACAGACACGTCCGGTGATATGAGTGTTGTCATCACCGCCTGACCTTTACTGTCTACAATGGTAAAGTCCTTGTAGTCATTAACAGGTTCATCGTAAAAAGAAATTTCAGTTATATGGGCAAGCGGCGGGGGTTTTTCGGAAAGATCACGGCAAAAGGATTCAATATTCTGTCTTATTCCTTCAATGTGTATGGATACACCCGAGGATGTATTGGCAACTTCTCCTTTAATTTTATATCGATTTGCCAGTTGATAAATGAAAGGCCGAAA
>JAZFVY010000443.1:0-7970 GCA_036447975.1 Desulfobacterales bacterium | reverse complement strand
AGTGAAATTCCGGGTACAACACGTGATGCCATCGACTCTGTTTGTAATATTAACGGGAAGTCATATCTTCTTATTGATACCGCCGGGATTCGACGCAAAGCTAAAGTTTCAAAAAAGATAGAAAAATTTTCTGTTATTAAAGCATTAAGGAGTCTTGACAGGTGTGATGTGGCACTAATTGTCATTGATGCCCACGAGGGGATCACAGACCAGGATATCAACGTCGCAGGTTATGCTTTAGAGCGTGGATGCGGTTGTATTCTGCTTTTAAATAAATGGGATATCGTTGAAAAAGACAGTAAAACAGCAAAAAAATTCCATGACCAATTAAGAATGGAAGCAAAATTTTTAAAATTTGCCCCGAACATGACAATTTCAGCATTAACCGGACTCAGGGTATTGAAAATCTTCGGTATGGTGGATGAGGTTTACAGTCAGTATACCTTACGTATAGGAACAGGGCAGCTAAATAAGATTTTCGAGCGGGCGATTGATCGAAACGAGCCGTCACTCTACAGAGGCAGGCGTCTTAAATTTTATTATGTTACCCAGGTGTCTACAGGACCTCCTACTTTTGTTTGTTTTGTAAACTATCCTGATGCAGTCCATTTTTCCTACAAGCGGTATCTGATCAACCAGATCAGGGATGGGGCGGGGCTTGACAAGACGCCTGTCCGGATAATTTTCCGCAAGAGGACAGGGAAGGGGAAAAAAGGATAACCAATGGACCTGTTTGAATACGGCGCACAAAAAGTCGCAGAAGCATCAAGGCCGCTTGCTGACAGGATGCGACCCAGGAACCTAAAAGAGTTCATGGGACAAAAGCATGTTGTGGAAGAGGGGGCATTGATTCGTCATGCCATTGAACAGGACCGGATCTTTTCAATGATCCTCTGGGGTCCTCCCGGGTGCGGGAAAACAACCCTTGCCAGGATTTTTGCAGGTGAAAGCAGTTGCCATTTTGTACATTTTTCCGCCGTGCTGTCAGGTATCAAGGAGATAAGATCTGTTATAGAGGATGCTAAGAATCAGCAAAAGCTTTATCACAAAAGAACCGTTCTTTTTGTGGATGAGATACACAGGTTCAACAAGGCCCAGCAGGATGCATTTCTCCATCATGTGGAAAGCGGACTGATAACCCTGATCGGCGCTACCACTGAAAACCCCTCGTTTGAAGTGATACCGCCGCTTATGTCCAGATGCCGTGTGATAACCTTAAAGTCCCTTTCGTCAGATGATATTGCCGCCATCATAGAGAGTGCAATCAAAGATAAGGAAAGGGGCCTTGGTAATATTGATCTGAATATTAGTGAAGATGCGCTTTCCCATCTTGTCCGCATTGCAGACGGCGATGCTCGTGCCGCCTTAAACAATCTTGAAGTAGCAGCATCCCTGGTGGTATCGGAAAACGATCCACCCCTCAAAGGGGAAGCCCTGCAAATAACGCTTCAAGATATTGAGCTTGCTCTGGAGAAAAAGGCCCTTTTGTATGACAAGTCAGGCGAAGAACACTATAATCTTATATCGGCCTTTCACAAAAGCTTAAGGGGAAGTGATCCTGATGCCGCCGTCTATTGGCTCGGGCGCATGCTGTCGGCCGGAGAGGATCCTTTTTATGTAGCCCGCAGAATGGTCCGATTTGCATCCGAAGATGTTGGGAATGCAGACCCCAATGCACTGGGAGTTGCATTGAGTGCCATGGAGGCCTTCAGGTTCCTCGGGGCACCGGAAGGTGAACTGGCGCTGGCCCAGGCTGCTGTTTATCTTGCTACGTCCCCAAAGAGCAACAGTATTTACTCAGCATACGGAAATGTTAAAGAAGCCATTAAAGCTTCAGGGGCGCTCCCTGTTCCTTTTCACATCCGGAATGCGCCCACAGGACTGATGATAGAATTAGGGTATGGAAAAGATTACAAGTATGCCCATGATTTTGAAGATTCATATATTCCACAGGACTATTTGCCTGAAAAACTCGAGGGCAGGACATATTACGTACCAACGGACAGGGGTTTTGAAAAGACTATCAAACAGAGACTCGACAGATGGCGAAGCCTGAAAAAAAGTGAAAAAAGCGCTAAAGAGGGGGAGGATTGACTTGACACCACTATAAAATGAAAATACAAAGCAGCTAAATTTTTGACTTAGCCATTGAGATCGGATTTATTAAAAGTGGAAAGACTGACGGGGATTGTTGTAATTGTAGGGAACTACGGTAGCGGAAAGACCGAAGTTTCCATAAACCTTGCAGTGGAGAGGAAGCGCGCAGGTCTGGACGTTCGGGTTGCAGATCTTGATCTTGTTAATCCTTACTTTCGAACCCGGGAGGCAAGGGCACAGCTTTCAGAATTGGGTATAGATGTGGTTGTGCCTCCGGAAAAATATCTCCAGGCTGATCTACCCATTTTGAGCCCTGTTATAGCAGGTTTGATCCGTCGGCCGAACCAACTGACATTGATAGACGCCGGGGGCGATGACGTGGGCGCCACCGTGCTTGCAACACTTGCAGATCCATTCCGGGATAAGCGGGTTCAAATGCTCCAGATTGTGAATCCTTTTCGCCCCTTTACGGATACTATGTCAGGATGCCTGAAAATGCGTGACGATATCGAAAAAGCTTCAAAGATGACCGTAAGCGGTATTGTCGGCAATGCAAACCTGTTAGATGAAACCGTAATCGAGGATATATATAAAGGATATGATTTTGTTAAAGCTCTGTCTGTTGAGAGCGGATTGCCGCTTGAATTTATTTCTGTCGCGATAGAGCTGTTGCCTGAAATAGATGTTGAGCGTTTTTCATGTCCGGTTTTGCCAATAGAAAGACAACTTGTTCCGCCGTGGAAAAAGGCAGTGAAGTTAAATCAATCCTAATGTTGCATGAACAACAGGGCTGGTATTTATTCAACGCTAGGGTTAAGAGGAGTTAGGTTTAATGGCATATGAACATATTATCGACGATGTGAGATGCAAAGGATGTGAATTATGTGTGGCCGTATGTCCCAAAAAAGTTTTGGAACTCTCAGATGAGTCCAACACAATGGGTTATTTTCCCGTCAAACAAGTACGTCCTAAAGACTGCGTCTTTTGTACAACATGCTGTATTATGTGTCCTGATGTAGCTATAACCATAAACAAAATCGTTGAAGATACGGCAGAGCAAGAATAAACGGAGAAAAATATGGGCAAAATATTAATGAAAGGGAACGAAGCGATTGGAGAGGCCGCAATCAGGGCAGGATGCCTTAACTATTTTGCCTATCCAATCACGCCCCAATCTGAAGTTGCTGAATACCTTTCTCGACGCATGCCGGAAGTAGGCGGCGTATTTTTGCAGGGTGAAAGTGAAGTTGCGGTAGGATACATGATTTTCGGTGCAGCGGGATGCGGTGCCCGGGTTTTTACCACGTCGTCAAGCCCGGGTATAAGCCTTATGAGTGAAGCCTTAAGCTATATATCATCTGCCCAGTGCCCGGCGGTCTTTGTCAATATTGTACGAGGCGGCCCTGGTTTGGGAGGTATCCTTCCATCCCAGGCCGATTATTTCCAGGCCACAAAGGGGGGCGGACATGGAGACTACAGGTTGCTGGTAATGGCTCCGGACGGTGTTCAGGAGGCTGTTGAGATGGTGATGATGGCATTCCCTTTGGCCGAGAAATATCGAAACCCGGTAATGATTCTGGGCGACGGTTTAATCGGTCAGATGATGGAGCCGGTTGAATTTCCGGATCACCTCAAATCTGAGCCGAGCAATAAGGATGACTGGGCCACAAACGGTATGGACACCCGGAAAAGTAATGAACGGAATCTGGTCAAATCGCTCTTTTTGAATGCAGAGCTGTTGGAGGAACATAATCGTGTCTTAAAGGCAAAGTATGATCGCATGAAGAAAGAAGAGGTTCGATACGAACCTTATAACGTTGATACTGATTACCAGGTGCTCATCGTCAGCTATGGCATTATAAGCAGGGTGTGCCGAACCGTCATTGATAATTTGAAAGCCGAAGGTTTCGAAGTGGCAATGATTAGACCCCAGACGCTCTTTCCCTTTCCTGAAAAGGCGATAGAGGATGCAGCCTCAAAAGACAGTTGTAAAGTAGTTGTTAGTATCGAGTTGAGCATGGGGCAGATGGTTGAAGACGTGGAGCGGAGCGTTCATGGGAAGCGGCCTGTTCAATGGTTTGGAAAAGCAGGTGGTGATGTGCCGACACCGGAAGAAATAATCGACGTTATTAAATCTTATGTAACACTTTAGCTTTTTTGATATAACTACCTGAAGTGTTACATCTATTTAGATATCGTATTAGGAGCAGAAATAATGGCAAATACATATAGGAAACCCGAAGCTCTTTCTGATCAGCATACGCATTACTGTCCAGGATGCACTCATGGCGTTATTCATCGGCTGGTGGCCGAGGTCATCGACGAGTTGGGCGTAAGGGGTCGTACGGTGGGAATTGCACCAGTGGGTTGTGCGGTTTTGGCCTATAATTATTTTACATTCGACTTTCAGGAGGCAGCCCACGGCCGGGCGCCGGCAATGGCAACAGGAATAAAAAGGGTTCGGCCTGACCTGGTTGTCTTTACTTATCAGGGTGACGGCGATCTGGCAAGCATCGGAATGGGAGAAATTGTCCATTCTGCCAACCGGGGGGAAAAGTTTACTACGATCTTTGTTAACAACACGGTCTACGGTATGACCGGCGGGCAGATGGCGCCGACAACGTTGCCCGGCCAGAAGACCACAACCTCCCCGGCTGGCCGCGATGTTGAGGATATCGGTATGCCGATTAAGATTGCCGAACTGATTTCAGCCTTGGAAACACCTGCATACATTGTGAGACAAGCGGTGATAAAACCCAAGTATATTGTCAGAGCAAAGAAAGCCATTAAAAAAGCCTTCCAGTATCAACTTGACGGACGATGTTTCAGCCTGGTGGAACTGGTAAGCACATGCCCTACAAACTGGGGGCTAACTCCGGTGGAGGCGATAAAGTGGACCGAGGAGAACATGCTTTCCTATTACAAGCTTGGTGAATACAAAACACCAGAGCAGTATGAGGAGGACTGAATGCAAAATGAAGTGATGTTTGCTGGTTTCGGTGGCCAGGGGATTTTGTTAATCGGAGACATCTTAGCACACGCTGCAATGGAAGAAGGTTTCGAGGTTGCGTGGATTCCTTCATACGGCCCGGAGATGAGGGGAGGAACCGCCTATTGTCTCGTGGTTATCAGTGACAGGCCTATCGGTTCTCCCATTATCAGAAATCCCATGCATCTGATTGCCATGAATCGTCCTTCGTTGGAAAAATTTGCACCGATGTTGAAGCCAAGCGGAATTGTTGTGATTAACAGTTCATTAATCTCAATCGGGTCAGGACGAGATGATGTTGATGAACTCCTGGTGCCTGCAAATGATATTGCAGGGGACCTGGGAAGTACAAAAGCGGCTAATATTGTTGCGCTTGCCGCCTTTGTTGCACGCAGTAAAATTGTGAATTTTAAGATACTGCGTCAGTGCGTCAAAAAAGTGTTTTCTTCCAGAGAAAATCTTATTTCTCTAAATTTGAAGGCCCTGGAGCAGGGTAAAAAGGCGGCTCAAATAAACTGACCGGAGGGCGTTAAGTTCAAAAATGAAATTAACTGTTCCCGACTATATATTATCGATAAAACCATATACTCCCGGAAAACCACTTGAGGAGCTTGAAAGGGAATATGGTATTGATGATTCCATAAAGCTTGCTTCCAATGAGAATCCTTTGGGGCCTTCACCAATGGCTATTGAGGCCATAAAGAGTGCTATAGGAAAGTTGAACCGTTATCCTGATGGAAGCGGTCATGAGCTTATCCACAAAATTTCTGAACATTTCGGTTTAACACCGAAGAACGTCGTTTTAGGAAACGGCTCTGATGAGATTATAGGTATGCTTGCCTGCGCATTGCTTCAGCCGGGTGACGAGGTGGTTTTGCCGCGCCCTTCTTTTCTCATGTACGAAATAATGGTTCGCAGCGCCGGCGCAAAACCTGTATTGGTTCCATTAAAGTCGCTTTCAATCGACCTGGATGGCATTAAAGACCAGGTTACATCCAGAACCCGGATGGTTTTTTTGTGCAATCCCAACAACCCTACCGGAACGTTTATTTCCCGAAGAGATTTTGAGAGTTTTCTGGAAAAGATTCCATCTGAAGTCGTTGTTGTGGTGGATGAGGCGTATATCGAATTTGTGCGGGATAAAAGCTGCACCAGCGGTATCGAATATCTTGATAACACAAGACCTTTGGTTACGCTACGCACATTTTCAAAAGCATATGGCCTGGCCGGGCTTCGAATCGGCTATGGTATTATGCCGGAGGAGATAGCAAGCCTGCTGAACAGGGTCAGACAGCCGTTTAATGCTAATTCCCTGGCCCAGTCCGGTGCCGGTGCTGCACTTGAAGACAAAGCTTTCTTAGAAAAGGTCATAAACCTTGTACATGATGGATTAGATTTTCTTTATAGTTCTCTGGACCGGATGGGAGTCAAATATTTTCCAACACAGGCAAACTTTTTTTTGATCGACGTTGCAAAAGACGCTGATGATGTTTTTGAAAGAATGCTCAGGCAGGGTGTTATTGTTAGGTCTATGACAGCCTACGGGTATCCTCACTACATCAGAATCAATGTCGGGCTTCATGAAGAGAATGTTCGTTTTATCAAGGCACTTGAGAAATGCCTTAAATGAAATAATATATTCCTTTGAAACAACTAATTATCACAATTGATGGTCCTGCCGGTGCAGGGAAGACGACGGTTAGTCGGATTTTGGCAGATCGTCTTGGTTACAGATATATTGATACAGGTGCACTTTACAGGGGTATTGCACTGGAAGCTATATCAGCCGGCTTAAGCCACGATGATGATATGGGCCTTGAAAAACTATGCAGCAAACTTAAAATGAAATTTGTGCCTTGTGAAAAAGATTTGCGACTTTTATCAAATGATTCAGATATTACCGATCAAATACGGACACCTGAAATTACGATGTTTGCATCGGCAGTTTCTGCAAGGACGGTTGTGAGAAGGTTTCTTCTGGATTTACAAAGAGATATGGGCAGAGAAAAAGGAGTTGTGTTCGAGGGGCGCGATATGGGCAGCGTAGTATTTCCTGATGCTGATGTGAAGTTTTATCTTGATGCATCATGTAAAGTCAGAGCCCTCAGGCGTTACAAAGAAATAAGATCGACAACCTCCCAGACATTAGAAGAGGTTGAAAAGGATATAAAACGTCGGGATGAAAATGACAGCACCAGGGATTTAGCCCCTTTAAAGCCGGCTGAAGATGCGATTATAATAGATTCCACTGATATTTCCGCCGAAGGTGTTGTAAATCGTATGTTGTCCTATATTGGAAAAGGGCATTGATTTATTTGTTAAAATAATCATTGTTTTTTGATAATGAGTCTGATAGTTGGAAACTTTATTTTATCTTTTCAAATTATAGCTAAATAAATTGGTCTAGGGGGTACTTTGTTTCATGGAAAATTTTGAAAAAAACTATTCAACCGATGATTTAGAACAGAAGGAATTATCTGATGAGACCGTTGGGGAGCAGTCAGATACAGCAGGTGTGCAGGATAATGAATTAATGAAAACAGATGCACCTACTGATGACACATCATCTGAAGAAGTTCCGGATCCAAGTGACAGTTCGGCAGAAGCTTTAGACTTGAGTATAAGCTCAGAAGAAGTCCCGAGCACGGGTGACAGTTCAGAAGAAGCTCAGAAACCGAGTGACAGTTCAGAAGAAGCTCAGAAACCGAGTGAAAGTTCAGAAGAAGCTCAGAAACCGAGTGAAAGTTCAGAAGAAGCTCAGAAACCGAGTGAAAGTTCTGAAGAAGCTCAGAAACCGAGTGAAAGTTCAGAAGAAGCTCAGAAACCGAGTGAAAGTTCTGAAGAAGCTCAGAAACCGAGTGAAAGTTCTGAAGAAGCTCAGAAA
>JAZFVY010000442.1:0-3155 GCA_036447975.1 Desulfobacterales bacterium | reverse complement strand
TTTAAGTGAATGCTATGGGCATTTTAAAAACAATTAATTCATAATCGAAGAATAATCAAGAATATTCGAAATTAGCTTTAACACACTATAAATCGTCTTGATCTTTGTCTTTATTCACCACCCGCTCCCAGGCTCGCTCGAGACACGAAGAACACGGGATCTTCGCTGCGCTTCGCCCTCGCACGCAGAGGGTTTTTTATTTGTTTAATTAACCGCCCCGGTTAAATAGGCTTTGCATTTAACTGGGCAGGCAGACACACGCGGGATCTTCGCTGCGCTACGCCCTCGCACGCAGATGGACACAGACTGATATTTGTCCAGCCGACACTGGCTGAACAAATGATGTCATCGCTTCGCGAATACTTTTCAGAACACTGGATCACGGTTTATTCTGTATCCGGCCATTCAAGATCGTAACTGACACTTCGACCTTTGCCGGGGTTTTGTTTCAACACATGTTTTTCGACCATGTCGGATATTTCCCGAAAAGCTGTTGCCCGGCTGACCTTTGCAATGGACACATACTTCCGGTTTGTCAGGCCGCCTTCAAAACCGCCGAAGCCTGCATCCAGTAACCGGTTAGTGACCTTACGCTGGCGTTCATTCAACAATGTCTGCCCATGCCGCTGCCAGAAACGTGCCTTTGCCAAAACAATCGATATCAATGTTTCCGAATGTTCAATCGCCCTTTCAAAACATTCCAGAAACCACACCAGCCATTCGGTAATATCACCGTCTCCTTTCTGGCATCGCTCCAGAACCCGGTAATATTCATCCCGTTCGGCCATGATCCGTGTCGACAGGCTGTAAAACCTGGGTCCAAGCTTTTCATCCTGTGCCAGGGCCATATCGGTAAGGGCTCTGGCGATCCGCCCGTTACCGTCTTCAAAAGGATGAATGGTAACAAACCTGAAATGGGCGATGGCGGCTCGCAAAACTCCTTCGTCGTCTTTTGATCCCTCTTCCCACCAGCGGAGAAAATCTCTGATCTCTCCTTCCACGCGGTCAGCAGGCGGCGCCTCGAAGTGGACTTTTTCCCTGCCCACGGGGCCGGATACCACCTGCATGGGTTCCGGGCCTCGCCATTGGCCGGTTCGTATCTTACGGAGGCCGGAATAACCGGTAGGGAAGAGAGCGGCCTGCCAGGCCTTCAACCGTTCTGAGGTAAGAGGTGTGTCATAATTGGCGGTGGCATCCATTAACACATCCACCAGACCATCTGTTGCCCGATCCCCTGCTGGCAAGCCGGCTGTCGGCAATCCTAGACGCCTTGCCACCGAAGACCTGACCGAATCTCTTTCCAGAGTCTGCCCTTCAATGGCAGCAGTTTTAACGGTTTCTTCAATCATAATTTCCGCTCTGGCTTCGCTGCTGAATTTTAATCCCAGGGCGTCCACTTTACTCAGCAAACCGCCCTGGCGCAGGCGCGTTCGGCCAAGTGGCTGTGCCAGTTCATCGCTTTTCCATGTAAATTCCGTCCAATTTGTATTTTGCCACACATAAAGCATTGCGAGCCTCTTATCGATTCATATTTTGAAGCGATTATACCCCTTAATCGCTTCAAAAGCAAACACTTTAGGTTCTTCTCCAATTTAGCTGGAGAAGAGGGTTCAAGGATCCCAGGGGTCAAGGATTCAAGTTCCAGGGGTCAGGGGTCAGGGGGCAGAGCTCAGGTCCCAGGATTTTATTTTTGTATTTGTTACCCCGATTCACTCACTTTTTTGCTTTTGTCCCGTAAGCTTTTTACGGTCAGGGACGGTCATACAATTTAACTATTTTTCCCCAATAAATGAGGATGATTTTCACGAAGCCATTTTTCAACATCCTTTCGGAGCTTAATCGCCAAATTCACCATCTCTTTTGCTTCCTGATCGGATATCATACCAACATGATCATACTCACTGATATTTCTTTTTTTGCGAAACTGATCTAACAAAGAAACCAAGCCGACATCTGCTTTGATTGTATAGGCAAGAGAATGTATAACCCGGTAATGATGTGCCCCACGAACGGCACGATACCCTGAGGCGGATAGAGCGGCTGTGGCTGTTTGAAGTGCTGCGTTATAGGCGATATTTAACTTCCAGTCCGTACTGAGGCCGGATGTTCTGCAATCTGATAGATCACGGTCCGCCACTGAAAGTAATGCAGTGATTTCCTGGGAGCTTGTCCTATGTTTTGTCAGCCAACCGCTATTCAACCAGTTTTGCAAGCTCATGTTCATCTCCGATCAAAAAAAACTTAGGGCTGTTAAGAGTTGTTTTAAGGAAATGATGATCTGCTGACAATTTGGACCGAAACTCTTTAGGAGGATAAACGACAGGATTGATTTCTCGGCGAATTGTTTCTTGGACTTGACTCAGTGCTGTAACAACCTCGGAAAAAGTGACATCACCCACAACCAACACGTCTGCATCACTGAGTGAACGTTCGTCTCCACGTACAAGAGAACCGAATAAAAAAGCCACATTAATTAAATCCGCCAGTGGTACTAAAGCTGCTTTTAAAATCTCACCGATCCCAACCGTCTTCATCACCAGGCTTTTTAATTCGTCATAAATGGGACATTCTGGATTGGCAGTGTAATATACCTGTTGCCCCTGCAAAGTCTTGATGATAATCCCGGAATCAGAAAGACGCTTTAATTCGCGTTGCACCGCACCCATACCAACGCCAGCTGCACGGAAGATCTGGCGAAGATAGAAAGATTCGTCGACATGACTATATAACAGCGCTAAAACCGCACGGCGGGTCTTGCCAAAAAGCGTAGCAGACAGATTTCCTTTTTTGTTTATCGTACTCATATTGGGTGCTATTGTACCCTTTTCGGTTACATTTTTCAACGACTTTTTTCTTCCACAAAAATATGAATTTTTTTGGCCAACCGGTCACAACTTGTGACCGGTTCCAGCTTTTCCGCTTGGATATCACAATTTGTGATATCCTAACGATCTCTTCGATAGCCAAATCATAGGATCTATGGAACGTACATAAAATTATAAGTTTCTATTATTCCGACCGATGTCTTTTTTGTATTTGTTTAAAAATATAAAACCCCTAATCTCATTATTGAGAAAAGGGGTTTTCTTTTCATTAAATAACTCTCCACCGATTATGGTTTAAGTGAATCCTATGAACATTTTAAAAACAATTAA
>JAZFVY010000441.1:0-9694 GCA_036447975.1 Desulfobacterales bacterium | reverse complement strand
AAGTGTCCGGAGTGCGGGGAGTTGATTCGGTCTCGCATGGACCCGCATGTGCGGGAGCGGGTACGTAAGGAAATGTCGAAAAAATACCTTTAACCCGAACATTTTATAACCTATCTTAAAATACTTTATTCCTTGGTTCTTCTAATACCGCCGAGTATTAATATCCTTTAATTGTTTGTCCAAGACAGTTCAGCGGTCTATCCATAAGTTCACGCAGTTAAGAGGTTTATTTAGATAATGTTTTTAAAAAAGGGGGTAGTATGGATCTTGAGGCTCGGTATATATTTGGTAATACTTCGTTATATAGTATTCGTAACCGAAATGAGTTGCGCGTAATTAAGAATCTTCCAAATATTTTGCAAGAACACCCGGGCTACAAGCTGGATACCCTCGATATTCAAGATATTTATGCGTTAGCACTCAACAAACTTCCGGCACATTATGTCCAAGAAGGTAGTATTATACTCCACGAACCGGTGGACGATACAATGATAAGAGACGCAATCCGGGAAGCCTTTCAAACTGTCATAAAATATCCTAACTATTGATGTTCTTTTCCCATTATAAAATATTTTTGTAATTATTCAGCCACCCCGCCTGTCTCAACTCTTAAAATTTCAATAAAAACAACACAATAGGGTGCTCTCAAAGGATCGTCATATAATTTTAAATGGTTAGCCGACATTTCAACAAATATATCAATATTTTGTGGTATCTTTTGTCTTGACACACAAGATACATTGTTTTATATAAATGTTTTAACATATCAATTATTTGAAATATAAAGAATATAGGGAAGGAAATGATGGGCAAATCTTTTATAAAATGTCCTAAAGATCCGAAAATGCAATATTATCGTGAGGTTTGCAAGGAAATTTTTCGGAAAGGGAACATGCGCAACTGGTGTAAGGCCTGTGAGGTTTTTAAAGACCAGAAAAAAGCAACTGGAGAGTCATAGAAAACTCAATCGACTTGTTTTTAGGTAATAATTTAGCTTTTTGAAAATTTGGCCGTTTCAAGTATAATCAAATCTAAACCATGAAAAACTCGCGGATAAGGAATCGTAAAGAAAGAACCTGTCCAATCCCCTCAAACAGTTTCCTGGTTTAGATTTGATCACACTTGAAGCTTGCGTTGAACCGGTTTGTTTCAAAGAGCTACAATGGTACGTTTTTAAAAGTTTGTTTGACATTTCCGGAAAGGCCAACGTGTTGGGTATTATAGTTCATTGAAAGTAGTGTTTTTTTAGTATAGCATCAGCATAATAGAGTATGGCATTATGATTTCTTCTCCATGTGTACAATGTGACAAGAAAAATCAACCTAAAGAAAAGTGTGCAAAAGGTTGTGAAATATTAAATGTTATACAAGATTACCTGGTGTCAATTGAAGAAGGTTGTATTTCACCTGCCATTGCCATAGATTATGCTGAAGAATGGAGATTTTGTTTAAACACCAGAGATATTAAATATCAAAAATGAAGGCATTCCTTATATCTCTTCGGAGTTGACCAGCACCGGTTCTACGATATCGTTTATACAACTTCCCTTTCGCTTCCACTTACCAGGTTTTTGGTTGACATGGAGGCGAGGATTTTCCTATGTTCAGTCCATATTATTCGTTTTTTCCTGGCATTTTTAAAATAAGTTGAAATGTTTTTACTTAACTCTGAATTTTTTCATCATATAAATGAGGTAATTCTATGCACGTTGGCCGTATAATGCATACAGACCTAGTAACAGTTCCCCCTGATACCACCATAATAAAAGCAAAGGATATTATCGCTAAAAAGCGGATCAACCACCTTCTGGTTGTGGACAAAAATGAAGAATTGGTCGGAATTGTTTCTGACAGAGATATTAAGCAGAGCTGGGCATCTCCAGCCACAACACTCAGCACCCACGAGCTGAACTATCTGTTGGCGCAGTTGACAGTTGAAATAATCATGGTGAGAAAGATCGTTACCATATCGCCAAGCACAACCATTGAACGTGCCGCCCGCATCATGCAGGAAAACAGGATCAGCTCTCTGCCTGTAATAGAAGGGGAAAAGCTTGTTGGGATCATTACAACTAACGATGTCATGGAAGTTCTGCTTCGCGCTATCGGCTTTGGTGAGGGAAGCACCCGGTTTACCGTTTTGGTTGAGGATCGCATCGGAGTGGTGGCTGAGGTGTCAAAACTTCTTAAAGAGCAGCAGGTCAACATCCGGAGTCTGGTCACCTGGCCGGAGAAAAACCACCCGGGAGTTTATCAGCTCGTCATGAGGGTGGGCGCAGAAGATAGGGAAAAGGCGATTTCAGTGTTAAGTGATGGCGGCTTCAAAGTACTGACAGAATATGTTCAGGATTTAACTCCGTTCCTGCCAAAGAGATAGCCGGAATTTTTCATACCGTTTGAAGCGGGATTCATTTGCAATGCATCAGGGATGAAGCTATATAAATTCTTTATGAGAAATTAGGGTTAATGGTTGCGTCAACTGTTGTTGGAGAGCATGTCGACGAAAATAAGCAGCATGCCCCTCAATTTAGGTGTCATTTCTTTAAACTGCATCCCTACTGCTAAGGTTTTTTCCCCTTCAAAAGAAATCTTTCTGCTCCACATAAACGTGCCTGGAACTTTGATGGAAAAAGCGTCACTCGGAAAACAGACATCAATCCTGGAATTTTTAAGGATTTCGTCAATGTAAGTGATATCCTGATATTCTGCATTCAACACGATACCTACTCCTCCCACGGAGATATCCCTTGAATAGCCGTGAAAAACTAGCGGGTAATTGTCCGTTCCTTTTCGAAAAATCTCCAGACTCATCTGTATGCAAAGAGGTTGTCTGCCTAATATGCGATCTTCTCGTGACGATGTTTTTCTTAAAGATTTCGAACTGTCATAAAACAGTTTGATTAGAGCTTGTCCCACATTAGGATATTTTTCGCACACCTCAATCAACCTGGGTTTAGATATTTTACCTAATTCCACGTAGGTGACCGTTTCAGTATCTGATTGAGACACATTTGCTTCTTCTAATGGGAAAATATCGCCGAAAATATCATTTTCGGACAGGTAGATGGTGGAATCCTTGGAGGTCTCTTGTTCATTACTTTGAGGCTTAAAGGTCGTAGCCTTAACAATACCGGCTGCGATGAAGTATAGGCTGTTATCTACATCCCCTGTCTTTTTTATCATTTTACCTTCCGGTAAACGGATCCTTGCCATTCTAATAGTAACAGCGGCCATTTCAGAATGCGACAGACTGTTAAAAAAAATATTCAAGGGCGTCTCATCAAAGGCGGCTTTACGAAGGATTGAGTAAAAAGGACGGGCTTGCTGTGAGGAGGGCTTAAAAATACGCCATTCCAGTATTTTTACAAGAACGGCCGATAACATCATACCAGAATCGATATAGAGAGTTGCAGCCTTTCTGTATGCTTTGGCAGCGGCATCGATTAAATTATTCTTGATCAACAAGTTGGCATATACGCTCTGGAGTGCCGGGTTATTAGAAAATATTTTGAGTATGCTTTCAAACTCAGATATGGAATCTATGGTTATTGATCCATCAATTATGTTTCTGACGATACTCCTATGTATGTTATTCCGTTCTACCAATTTCTTTTCCCCTGAATAAGCTCTACGGAATACTCCTTATCTCTAACAAGCCTATCCTATATATTAAAAAGCGCAAAGGGAATAACTTCTCAACTCGGATGAATCAGATTTGGGAAAAATTCTTAATATACCGTAAATATTAGAACATCACAAAAAGCAAGTCAACTTAAATTGTAAAGATTGACTTTATCTATATACAAATCATATAACCTAAAACCTGCATAAACAATTTTGAAGGAGTTTAAATTATCTCCAGCAAACTCGACGCTTGCTGGATTTAGGTAAAAAAATTTATGAAACTAAAATATACAAATCCGGGATAGAATAATATGAGTATATTCGACGGAATTATTTATAATGTTCGGGGTTTTTGGCTGGGGATTAAAACACCAAAACTACTGCTACTGGGTCTTGTCCGGCTTATTGCAGTCATCATTATCACTATCATTTCCGCAAGTCTGATCCTTGTATACCATCAGGAGATATTAAATCTTATCTGGATAAAACCTGAAAGTCGATGGCTTTTGTGGTTATGGCATATTTTTTCCTGGGTTCTTTCCTTTCTTCTCGTGGGAGTGTCAACTGTTCTTTCGTATCTTGTTTCTCAGGTCCTTTTTTGTGTGATCATCATGGACGCCATGTCAAGGATTACCGAACTCCTGGTGTCTGGCCAGGAAAAGGAGCCACAAAAAAAGCCTTTCCTTGGCCGACTTTTTTTTCTGGTCAAACAGGAAATACCCCGAACAATAGTGCCGGTTTTATTGAGTCTCTTTATCATGGCGCTTGGATGGCTTACGCCGATAGGTCCGGTTTTTGCGATTTTTTCCACAATAATGGCCGTAATTTTTCTTGCCTGGGATAATACAGATCTTGTTCCGGCCAGGCGGCTTTATCCTTTCAAGACGCGTCTCAAGCTTCTCTTTAAAACACTGCCTTTTCACTTTGGGTTCGGTATCTTGTTCCTGATTCCAATTGCGAGCATATTTTTTCTCTCTTTTGCTCCCGTCGGCGCCACGCTCTATTATATAAGGGAGCATGGTTAAAAAAGATGACCGGATGGATATTAAAGAATGAGGATCTTCTCCAACTTAGTTGGAGAAGAGGGTCCAAGGATTCCAGGGGTCAAGGGTTCAAGTGTTTGTTTTCTAAAGATTTTATCGGCGTTTTCAACATTCTTTCGATTTTATGCTATGTCTTTTTTTGTTGTACCCAATTTCCCTTTTTCAATAAAGCCTAAATCTCCGCCTAATAATGTCTGGGTTTCCAGTTCACAAATAGAACCATAAGAGATGATTATCAAGTTGTTAAGCATTTAAGTACCTTGTTATTTCAAACAATACCTTCCTAATTTTGGAAACCTCGTATCACCTCATAATTATGTAAAATATTTCACAATTTCTATGTAATTTACACCATAATTACATATATTTTTCTATGAGTTTGCCCGTTTATGTTTCCACGGCAATTGATGTAACTATTTATAATCTTTATCAAAGTGTTATAAATGTATAATTTCGCATGATTTTTGCATACACTTAATTTGCAAATGTAATTAAGTATTAGAATAAACACCATATTTGTTAGGAATCAGGGAAATTGGATTACAAAAATAATGCAAATGATGATTATGTTTACGCCTTAATACTACTTTTTTATTCAATGGAATTGTAAGTGCAAACGACATTTAAAATAAACGGAATTGAACGATATGTCGCGGCCAAGGCAGGCCTCAGTTTTCCATCAAGTGAAGAGGACTCTTCTAAATTAACAATTATAGATGGTTTGCCAGTTAACGAGACTTTATCAGCGCAGGCATCTATATCGGAGTTAGAGGTTGCATGGGCGTATTTAGAATCTAGCATTGAGTACAACGCTTCAGAGCTCATCTTGGAATTTAATGCGGACATGTTCACTTTTCACTTTCCAGAAACGTTTGGTGAAGCAGAAGCGAGGACAAGCATTGACTTCGAGTTTACGGTAAGCGATACTATTTGGTACCGGGCGAAATATGATGGATCAGCACATATTTTATTGGACAACAATTATATAACGCCAAACGGAATCATCGCCGCCGGAGATCATAGCATTACGGCAAGCTGGTTCACTTGCTGCGCTGACAGTTTAATTTCGCAAAGTTTACTGTTTGGGTTTTTACCTTTTCCGAAAAAGACATTTAATATAATAGTGGGAGCGACCACCGCCGAACCAATCCCCGAGCCCGCCATTTAGGTTATAATTCGATCTTCATTTTGTTTATTCTCTATTGGGGTACAATTCTTTCAAGATTGTTTATGCAGGTTTTAGTTTCCATGTGGTTTTTCATAAAGATGTCGGGTTTTCAGGAGAGGTTCTTGGCGAGCTCTGCTGGAAAACGCAACTCTGAAAGTCTCAATTATCACATACGGCTCGCGCGGCGATGTACAGCCGCTCTTGGCGTTGGCTTTGTCCCTTAGCGCAGCCGGGCACGAAGTGATCTTTGCTGGCCCGCCCGAACATGCTGATTGGGTTGAAAGCTTCTCTCGCTTTTGGTCGATTCCTTCGACAAGAACTTAAATCCCAATTTGTCCAGCTTCCGGCAATCATTGAAGGGGCCGATCTTGTTTTGGGAGCCGCATTAATTCTTGGCGTACCAAGTGTTGCGGAATCTCTCTGAGTGCCCTATCGCTTCATCGCCTTTCCGCAGCTATCCGTGAGGCTTTATCAAATGAGGCATTGCATCGGCGTGTCCGGCAAATCGCCGGAATCCTTCAAGGTCATGACAGCCTTCGCGAAGCTCTCAGAGTGATTGAGTCGGGAATTTCCTCAAATTCGCGGTCTTTCCCCGGATAACCACACCTCATCCCATCGGTTCACCAAAATTTTGCTCCAAGAGTTTGACAAAAGTTGTGATTTCAGGTAGATATTTAATGATTACCAGAGAATTTTTAAAACGGCGAGATTATGAATAAACTAAAAATAATCGAGGGTTTTATAGATTTTGCAACATTAGGGTAAAAGTAAAAAAGACAATGAAAAACGATAAAACTCATTTTGCAAACAGCAAATGCCTTATAGCCAGGCATACTAAAAAACATCTTTTTTTCCGCTGCCGATATTGTGACATGCAACTACGTAATTGCTTTATAATGCAAGCCTCGACAATAATACTGGCCATTTTAATTTTAGTAATTTTAGTAACGAACATCTATGAACCATTATTTCAACGTTTGGGAACCATTGGGATAATTGTTCTGCTGGTGATGCTTATTTTTTTGATTCACCGTCGTACTAATGAAATGACACAGAGTGAACACAAAGTTAGAGAATTGAATGAAGAACTAGAAATGATTAATGAACAACTAAAACAAAAAGTTGCCGAGCATGAGCTGGCGGAAAAGGCACTGGAAAAACTAAACCTTGAACTGGAAGAGCAGGTTGAAGATCGTACCGCCGAATTATTGGAAGCCAATAAGCAACTGAAGCTGGAAATAGTTGACCGCAGGGTGACGGAAAGTACGCTGAGTGAGAGCGAGGAGAGGTACCGTACAGTTCTGGAAGCAAATCCTGACCCTGTTGTTGTCTACGATATGGAGGGTAAAGTAATTTACTTTAACCCTGCCTTTAAAGGTGTATTCGGGTGGACACTGGAGGAGTGTGTTGACAAAAAAATGGATTTTTTTGTTCCTGAGGATGCCTGGCCGGAAACAAAAACGATGATTGATAAGGCGCTGTCTGGAGAGAGCTTCTCTGGTTTTGAAACTCGTCGATACACAAAAGAAGGAAACATTGTTATCGTGAGCATAAGCGGAGCTATTTATGGGGACCGGGATGGTACCCCTGTGGGCAATGTCATAAATATAAGAGATATCAGCGAACAAAAAAAGCTGGAAGCCCAACTCCAGCAAGCCCAAAAGATGAAGGCCATCGGAACTCTTGCAGGAGGGGTGGCTCATGATCTCAATAATATTCTTTCCGGCATTGTAAGTTATCCTGACTTGTTATTAATGCAAATCCCGGAAGACAGCCCCTTAAGGAAGCCTATTTTAACCATGCAAGCGTCAGGTGAAAAAGTTGCCGCTATTGTTCATGATTTATTGACTTTAGCAAGAAGGGGGGTTGTTACTGAGGAGGTTGTGAACTTAAATGATATTATTTCTGAACATTTGAAAAGTCCTGAACATAAAAAGTTGAAATTATTCCATCCCGACGTTGAAGTAGAGACCAATCTTGAAGAGAGTCTTTTGAATATTTCAGGTTCGCCTGTTCAGTTATCAAAAACAGTTATGAATATAGTCTCCAATGCAGCAGAGGCAATGACCGACGGGGGAAAGGTTTTCATATCTACAGAAAACCGTTATATTGACAGACCAATAAGTGGTTATGAAAGTGTAGAGGAAGGGGATTATATTACCCTTAGAGTTTCTGATGCCGGAACAGGTATTTCTTCAGAGGATATAGACAGAATATTTGAACCTTTTTATACGAAAAAGAAGATGGGAAGAAGTGGAACAGGGTTAGGTATGACCGTTGTATGGGGCACGGTAAAAGACCATGAAGGGTATATTGATATTCAGAGCACGGAAGGAAAAGGAACTGCACTTACACTCTATTTCCCAGTATCCAGACGAGAAATAGCCAAAGAAGAAGTCATATTAGCGATCGAAGATTATACGGGCAAGGGAGAGTCGATTTTAGTGGTAGACGATGTAAAAGAGCAAAGAGATATAGCATTTACAATGTTGACCACATTGGGTTACGTTGCTGATGCTGTTTCAAGTGGAGAAGAATCAGTTGAATATTTAAAAGAACATACCGTAGATTTGATCGTACTCGATATGATTATGGCCCCGGGCATGGATGGCCTTGATACATACAGGAAGATTCTCGAAATGCATCCAGGGCAAAAGGCAATCATTGCAAGTGGGTTTTCTGCAACAGGCCGTGTTAAAGAGGCTCAAAGATTGGGGGCAGGAGTTTATGTAAGAAAGCCGTATTCTTTAGAAAAGATAGGAATAGCTATTAAAACTGAATTAGGGAAATAAAAATTCCGGATTTTCCCTTGACGCATTAAATCATTGAAGATGAAAAAGGAGGAACCAAAGGGGGCAGAAGCATATGTATAAAGATTTCTTTGGTTTCAAGGAAAGACCGTTCAATCTCGTTCCTGATCCTGTCTATCTCTTTCTGAGCAAAAGCCACGAAGAGGCCATGGCCCATCTTACCTATGCTATGATTCAGGGTGATGGTTTCGTGGAAATCACCGGAGAGGTGGGTACCGGCAAGACAACACTTTGCAGGGCGTTTCTTGAAAATTTGGATAAAAACGCAAAAGCGGCGTATATCTTTAATCCAAAGCTGAATTCAATACAGCTTATCAAAGCTATTAATGATGAATTTGGAATCAGCTCGGAAGCGGATAACACCAAAGGCCTGATCGACACCTTAAATTTCTTTCTCATTGAGAAAAAAGCCGAAGGAAAAAATATCCTCCTGATCATAGACGAGGCCCAGAACCTGACAAATGAGGTTATGGAGCAGTTGCGATTGCTCTCCAATCTGGAGACAACCAGGCACAAGCTTTTGCAGATTATTCTCGTCGGGCAAACCGAACTCGGAGAAAAGCTGGATTCCCATGTCCTCAGGCAATTGGCCCAGAGAATAACTCTGAGTTGTAAACTTATCCCCCTGAGCTATAAAGAGGTCAGAGAATACATTCAACACCGTATCAATATTGCTTCCGGTAAACCGGGAATCAAATTTGCTCGCATTGCATATTGGGCAATTTATCGATATTCGCGAGGCATTCCCCGATTAATCAATATTGTATGCGACCGGGCGCTACTGACTGCATTCGGTCTTGATCAACAGAGGATTACGGGAAATATAGTCAGGTCATCCATCAGGGAGCTGACCAGCAGGAGTGGCGTCAGGCGCTACAGCCTTTTGAAGAAAAAAAAAGCAATGCTATTTTTATCTGTATTGTTTATAACCCTCTTGATGATTATCTTTTACCGCCCCAGGTTCCTTAACGTAAATGCGATATTTAATTCACCGGAAAGTAAAAAGCCTGATATCTCTCAACCTGAGAACTTGACAATGCCTGCCCCCGC
>JAZFVY010000440.1:0-11681 GCA_036447975.1 Desulfobacterales bacterium | reverse complement strand
GATAATTCGAGAGTAAGCAGATGCATACTCCTTGATAATATCGAGCTTAATCTCAGACCAATATCCAATTTCATCATATCTTAATGATCGGGGCATTTCTCATTCCTAATCAAATCTTTAGCCACCTCTAAAAAAATCAAACCCCTAACTCAAGCTGAGGAAAGGGGTTTATATAATAACCACATCGTTCTCCTTTGTTATGAAGTTAGTGATTATGTGAAAAGCTAACAGAAGATAGTTCATAACCAGGTAAATAGTCAAGAATATTCATACTTTTAATTGATCGCAGACGCACACGGAACTGACTCGTTCGTAGTGAGGGACGTTCGTGCAGAACGTGCTTCGCAACACATGCAAATTTAAAACGACTTTTATCCCCGAATGTTTTACCTGGTCCCACGCTGCTAATCCTTTTCATCTAAACAGATGGAAATTATATTTTTATAACATCGGAAATTCCTAATTCTAAGTCGTGTCAGCCTCATCGCAAACACCCTGGCTAATTGATTGGTATAACCAACAAAAATTGACCTTGTAAAATAAATGCTATACAAGCTTTTTAAATTGAATTCTCAGCGTCTTTCCTTCTTTGACGGCTGCCTTGAAGGTCTTCTCAAGATGTCTCGGATACAGATTTTTTCCATGATATCCAGCCGATCGAAGGGCCTTTTCCAGGCTGATTGCTTTTTGCTCTTGCTGAGGTCACTAACCGCCAATGATTCCGGGGCTGATGTCCATGGGTTGAGAAAAAGCAGTGGTGTCATCTTCGAAAAACCCCGGCCTCTTTTCAAATGGTTCGACTTCCAAATTTCATTGTCCAGATTATTTAACTTGGTCTTATTCAATACTGGACTCCTGGAACGCTTCCCAGTTTTTCGTCAAATTTTCGGCAGGCCTTGAACGGTTTAAAAATCATGTCCATATCATACCCATTCCTTTATTACGTATCCAAAAAATAATAAAATATGGCCACGTCTGTTGTACATGTCCATGACATGGACACATTACCCAGATAATAATTCATATAGTTTGACATTGAGAAAAAGGTTTTCTTTACCCATCTTATATTGCTTGAGCATGCCTATTTTCTCTAATTCTTTCAAATAGCTGGCCGCAGTTTTTCTTTTAGCGATCCCGGCATCTACAAGAAATTGCCCTTTGGCATAAGGTTGGTTGAATAAAAGTTCGATGAGCTCTTTGGAATATACCCTCGGGGGAAGCTTCTGTTTTGTAAAAACCAATGTTTCATTCATTAAATCTCTTATCTGGATTATCTTCTCTTTTGTGATTAACGCTGTTTTCTCGACGGCATCCAGCATGTACAATATCCAAGGTTTCCATTCTCCATATTCCGTGACGCGTCTTATCAGTCTGTAGTAGTCATTCTTTTTTTCAATAATATATTTGCTTAGGTATAAAACAGGCAGATCCAAAAGCTCCAAGAGTACAAGATACAGGATATTTACAATCCGGCCGGTTCTGCCGTTTCCGTCTGTAAATGGATGGATGGATTCGAATTGATAATGAATAATGGCCAGCTTGGTCAGGGGATCGACCTCACCTTCTTCATGAATATAGTCCTCCAGATTCTTGAGTTTGTTCCGAATGATTGCTTCCCCCTCGGGCGGTGTAAAAATCACTTCGCCTGTCACGGCATTCGCAATTTTGGTGCCCGGCGTATTCCGAATGCCTGCCCGATTTCCTCTGATGGTTTGAACGATTTCGATGAAGAGGTTGGTTGTCATTAAGGGGCGTTCGCGAATATCGTGGAATCCTTTCCAAAGGGCTTCCCTGTATCTCAAAACCTCTTTTGTCGCTGGATCAACCCGACTTGTTTTTGCGCTGAAAGCCCGAAACAACGCGTCATTCGTCGTTATGATGTTCTCAATTTCGGAACTTGCCTTCGCCTCCTGCAGGATGAGAGAATTCACCAGAATAGACTGCTTAGGGATGGTTTCTCCCAGCCCCTTTAATTCTGCGAGGGCGCGGCCTGCTGAAATAGTCTTCTTTAGAACGGCCTTGGTCTCAATTTCCGTCTCAGGCGGCAGCAGCGGCAAATCGTTACAGGGCTCGTGAGGATCAAACTTCATATCCGAAAGCCTCCAGTTATTTGTTGATCGTTTTTTCCAATTCGACAATTGAAAGATTCGTGTCCCTTCCACCCTTTCCCTTGTTTATGAAAGTGCCATATTTTTAATCTCAAGCCCCAGTTTTTTTCTGAAAGTCAGGGCATGACTAAGATCTCAAAGCTATACAAGCTTTTTAAATTGAATTCTCAGCGTCTTTCCTTTTTTAACGGCTGCCTTGAAGGTCTTCTCAAGATGTCTCGGATACAGGTTTTTGCTATGATATCCAGCGGATCGAAGGGCCTTTTCCAGGCTGATTGCTTTTTGCTCAAGTTCCATATAAGAGATAAGCTTAATGGCGGCCTGGTCACAAGAGCAAAAGGTTATTTCTTTTTCTGTTTGGATTAAATAAGCTATTGAGGCGGCCTCTCCAGGGTCTATTACTAACCTTGCCTCTTTTGCTTCCCTTTGCACTTTTTTCAGACTTTCAAGACCAACATTTTTAATTATTACGACATTTTTAATGTCAATATCAATTTTTGTCCCGTCCTTCTTGTAGTATCTTGCTTCCCGAAAAACATCCCGGGTTAGACAAATATCATAGGCGTTGATTATTTTTCCGAACAAACCAAGAGTATGGAGATCAATGACAACGTCGGCGTCAAGCAGCAGCAATTTTCGCATAGTTTCCTTCCACAAATCCTGCAGCTTCCAGATAGTCGTCTATTTCAGCCCGGTCTATCTCCAGGTATGCGGCAAAAGTGCCTCTTGATATTTTGCCTTCCATTAAGCATCTGCAGGCAAGAGATATAAATCTTGAAGGAAACTTGGACGGTCTGTCTTTGCTATACAACCTTCGTCGCATATTGCGATCAAGATCACGAAATTTAGGGTTGTCCAAGGCTTTTAGGGCCTGGGATTTCTTAAGTTTTTTCAGGTTGACAAGCCGCCAAAAAACGGCTTCCGTTGAGACACCGAACTCCTTGGCCAGTTCAATGATATCAATGACTCTGATTTCATTGTCGGTAGCTGTTTCTTTGAGTGTATCGAGGAGATGAGCTTCAGGTAAGAGCAGACTTGAAGCGAAGATGTCCGCGTATTGTTCAGGCCTGGTTTTTGTTGTACCATTACCAATTTCTTCAGGAGAGAAAACATTCCAAGTTATAATATGAAATAACTCATGTGCCAGATCGAAATTTCTTCTCCATGGCGCATCATTGACGTTAATGAGTATGCCAACCCCAATAGTGTTATCCACAACACTGGCACCGGAGGCACCCCCCCTCAAAGACAAATGAAGGATTTTGAAACGAAGCTTATTTTCGAGTACGTTAAGCAGATTAAAGGAAGGACGAGAACCTAAGTCGAGGAAATTGTGAATTTCAGCGCCGAGTTTATCGGCCTGCTCAAAGCCATTTACGGAAAAATCATCCCTATCATAATTTTTCTGGACATCTTTCCATCGCCGTTTGAGACCAAGCAGATGTTCCAGGTTACTGTAATTTTCCAGAAAAGAAAGGAATTGGCGCTGAATTTGATTTACGTCTGTTTTTCTTGCCTTTCTCCACAAGGGCACAGGATCGGGAGCAACGTCGGATTCCAGGAAATAGTCCAGACTTCTGCCATATAAACGAGCCATCATAATTAATTCATGGGCATTTATATTCCTTGCACCTTTTTCAATGGCGGAAAGAGTCTGATAGTTTTTAAACCCCAGTTTTTGAGCTGCTTCGGTAATGGAAAAACCTGCTGCCTGTCTTGCAGCCATAATCCTTTTATCCAGCACCTCTTTTTCCTTTCCTTTGGATATCATGCCATCCTCCTTAAATATAATTATCTTATATCTTGCTTGTTAATATCGACAATTATATAAGAATTCTTTACCCATTGTCAACCGGCAAATGAAGTTTATTCATTCTCACCCATAGATGAGTAGCGGGGACATCTTAATAGATTGATCGGTTATTCTTCAAGCGGACCAAAATATCCACAAACGCCGGTTCTGGGTGAATTCACAATCGGCATTACATAATCTTCACCACATTCGTGTTCTTCGATACATTCGTCACAGTAATCTTCCCAACATGCCTGGCAGATTTGAGCAGCAATGCCATTACATTTTTCGCATACAAACACCGGAGGATTATTTCTTGCCAACATTCTGATTTTTTCGTTAATAACGCCCTTTCTCACTGAAACAACTTGTAATGATAGTTCAGTCGGTGTTCCGAAATCATATTCATGGTTAAATTTGTCTTTAAAATCCAACACGTCGTTAAGTGATATATTCATTGATTTCGGTGCATCTCCCCACCAATCGTCCTGTTCCTCATAACTTGAATACCTGGCACCGTGGATAGTAAATTGACTTAAATGCCCGCAACATTCCAGCCAGATTCCCCTTAAAAAATCATCAAGATCCAAAAGGGTTGCCGTGCTTTTCATTTCAATATGGAGCCAGTATAGACCCCATGCTGATATTTTTAAATGGTATATATAGCCTTCGTTCTTTCTCCCATTTAATATTTTATCTTTCTCTTTTTTTGACCGACAGGCCAATAAATGTTTTCCAATACCTCTTCCCGAGAAGGTCCTATTACAAAACCGGCATTCTCCTTTGCTGTTACTCATTTTTCACCTCTAAAATCTTTTCTGACGTCCGTGACGTCCGTGACATATTGACATTCAAACCTTTTTTCTTGATACTGGGTACTCACAGTGGACACTCGATACTGGATACTTGATACTGGATGTTTAGTAGTACGGGACGTTCGTGCAGAACGCGCACAGATCTTAAAGTAGCCCTTTTCCTCCAAGCACTTTTCCTGATAAAATAACATCCATTCCCTTGATCACCATCATTCAATTCCTTGCCAACAACATCTACCGCTGTCGTCCATCTTACTGCACTCTGTCCGCTTGAACCCGGTGGTTTGCTCAAAGAAAAGACGAGTTAAATGGGTGGCCTCAAGACGTCGATTCCGAACTGTAAATAATTTCTCCGGTTTTTAAAATCTCTTCGAGAAATCCGCTTTTGTCATTTGATTCTTCCAATAATATAGGCTCTATCCTTGGATCGATTTCTCTTCTCAACCGGAAGAGTTTTGCTTCAGACATTAAAAAATCCCCGTCGACACGACTTAAAACTACGGCGACATCGATATCACTGTCTTTTCGTGCATTATCTCTTGAGTAAGAGCCATATAATATTATCTTCTTAACGTCGAAATTCTGCATTACAACATCTGCATATTGTTTTACGCGTTTAATAGCTGTTGCTTTATCCATTTATATAACCCTTCAGTTTTTTGAATTATTTCTTTACATCTTTCATCATTCAGGGAGCGCATTAATCCTTCTTTGTGTGTGGGGTATCGTGCCTCAATATTAAATGGTTCCAACAGATCTATGAAATCCTTCTGTTCTTCTGTCAATTCGCTGTATATTTCACTCTGTTCAGCGAGGTAATTCAGGTTATGCGTGTAAGGAGGATTGTCATTTCTTGCAAACACATAATAACCTTAAAGGATTTTTTCTATAGCCTGATGGCACATAAAACCCACATACAAAAATCGCCTGCCTTTTAGCATGACCTTTGCTGTTTCCAAATCATACTCAGCCATATCAATCCAGTACTGAATTTTTTCTTTCATGCAGGCAACCTCAAATTTTGTGAAAAAGTAGGTTCGACTACCGACTACCGGGATGTTCGGGAAACCGTCGGGTTCAAGTCTTCATTCTTCACATTGTGCCTAAATCTGTCAATAATGAAGACACGCCCCCTTTGACTACTTCATCCGTTTAAAAGATTTTAGCTCATCCGGGTCAAATACGATGTTTCTCCCAACCCTTTTATATTTAACATTCCCTGCTTTAATCCATCTCCTCAAGGTAATTTCTGCTATCTCGAGATATTCAGCAGCTTCTTTAACAGTGAACGGTGACTGTCTGATTTCATCAAAGACTTCCTCATGGCTGTAAAAATCTTTCTCAAACCCTTTCCTTGCTATAACAGCAAATAATTTTTCCCTTTCTTTTAACGGCATTTCTAATATTTCTTTGTAAACTTTTTCTGCGGTAATCATTATAATTCCACCTCCCTGAGATACTTCTTGAGTTCACGATAAAAATTCTCATGTGGACCTATTTTGAAAAATACTATTTCCTTATTTTGAAGACGATAGGCAATTAAAAATCTCTTTTTTTTATGAGAAAATTTATGAATTCGAAATCCTGCGAGACCACTCTTTTTGGCTTCCCCCATATCTGGGTTAATTATTATTTTTTCGACTTCATCTTCAATGGCGAGCTGAAAAGGTCTCGTTTGCTTCTTTACGAATCTCCTGAATAGCGGTTTGTAAAATATATCCATGATAATTATAATGATAGTCTATGTTATCATTTTGTCAATCATTATTTCAGGCGTCGAGTGGGGCATCCTCGGCTTTCGCTCAATTAGGGTATAACCTACAAATAATTTCCTTGATATTTCAGATTGCAATTCATATTTTATTATAAAAACCTTATGGACAAAAGGAGTCGGTCATGCCAAAAAAAGCCTTAATCATTATTGATATGTTAAACGATTTTGTTGACAAGCGCGGCGCCCTTTATTGCGGCGATAGTGTGGAGCCCATTATCCCTTTTATCCAGGAGCGTTTACAGGTGTTCAGAGGTCGTAAGGATCTCATCATTCATTTGCAAGATTCGCATGATGAAGACGACAAAGAGTTCGAAAAATTTCCCAAGCACTGCGTCACGGATTCATGGGGTAATGAATTCATCAAGGAGCTTGCTCCCCTACCTGAGGAAATCGTTCTGCCTAAAAAACGCTTCAGTGGTTTCTTCGGTACCGAGCTTGAAAAAGTGCTTGAAGTTGAAAGCATTGAAGAGGTCGAAGTGGTCGGTGTATGCACGTCGATTTGTGTCATGGACACTGTGGGCGGTCTTGTCAATCGAGATTACAAAGTAACGGTGCCGGTCAACGGTGTTGCCGATTTTGACCCTGAGGCTCATCAGTTCAGTTTGAAGCGAATGAAACAGATATACGGAGCCAGTGTTTCATGACAAAAAAGCATCGAGCCAGCCCTCTTTTTATTGATCTTTATGAACTGACCATGGCTGCCAGTTATTATGCGCACCAGATTTTTCCCACGGCAACGTTTTCACTTTTTATAAGGGACTTTCATTTAACAAGAAACTATTTTGTTGCCGCAGGCCTTGAAGATGCTCTAAATGAACTGGCAGGTTTTCGCTTTTCCGAGCAAGATATACAATATTTGAAAACAACCGGCCTTTTTTCCCATGACTTCATTTCATATCTGGCACAGCTCCGCTTTTCCTGGGACATTCGTGCCATGCCTGAAGGAACGATTTTCTTTGCCAATGAACCTGTCCTGGAAGTAACGGCGCCGATTATCGAAGCCCAGCTCATTGAAACCTTTATGCTTAACACCATTGGCTTTCAGACCATGGTCGCCTCCAAGGCAGCAAGGTGTATACATGCCGCAAAAGGCCGTCCTCTAATAGACTTTTCCCTCCGTAGGACACAGGGTCAGGATGCAGGAAATAAAGTTGCACGCAGCACTTATCTTGCCGGATTTGCTGCCACAAGCAATGTGCTTGCCGGTAAAATTTACGACATCCCCATATCTGGCACAATGGCCCATTCGTACATAGCGGCCTTTGATAGCGAACTTGACGCATTTTCGGCGTATTCAGAGACATTTCCTGACAATTCAATATTTCTGATCGACACCTACGACACCCTTGAAGGTGCAAGGAATGCCGTAAAAGCAGCCAAGGCTATGAAGAAAAGGGGGAATTCGCTAATTGGCGTTCGGCTCGACAGCGGCGATATGGCTGATTTGAGCCAAAAGGTGCGTAAGATCTTTGACGACGCCGAACTTTTTGATGTCAAGATCTTTGCCAGCAGCGGTTTTGACGAGTTTAAGATCGAAAAGGTTATTTCAGAAGATGCCAAGATCGATGCTTTCGGTGTGGGCACCAAGGTCGGGGTTTCAGCAGATGCCCCCTATGTTGACGTTGTTTACAAGATGATCAGGTTCAAAAACCGTGATGTAAGGAAGTTTAGTCCCGGTAAGATCACCCTGGCCGGTGAAAAGCAGGTATTTAGAAAGTCAGATCAAAACGGCTGTTATCATGAGGATATTATCGGGTTGAAAGACGAAGCCATCCCTGAGACAGAGGCACTGCTTGAAAAGGTGATGGAAGACGGAAAAATGTTGCGCCCCAATCCTTCGCTCCAGGCCGTGAGGGATAGATTTAAAAAAAATTTTTCACAGCTTGATAAAAAATATAAATCCATTCAGAATATTATAACTTATCCTGTCAAGCTAAGCATGGGGCTTCAGGAATTGCAGGAGAGGTCATAATCCGTGAGAAATCCAGGATAGCCCTCTTAACTTCTCTCTTCCAACTCGTCTGCTCGGTTAATTAATTTATGATGGTTTCGGTAAAAGGTCTATTTTGCTCGCTTGGGTGATCATTTTGGCGTTCGAAAAGGCTTTTTACGAGTTTTTCAATTTAATCTCAACATAAACGCCGTTTTGTACCTGATACATGGAGGAAGGGATACCGATTGCATCTCCTCGCTCATCAAAACGGAGTTTTCCAAGGGGTGTCTCAACGAATTCGGTTCTAAGGGACTTTACAATGTCATTATAATCTGTTGATCGGGATTTTTCTATGGCATTGAGCAGCGCCAGTGCAGCTGAATAGGCATTAAGGAAAAAAACACCGGGGTTTGAACCGTATTTCTTTTTATGAGCCTCAATCGCCTCGATTGCCATTGGATTATTGGTTGTGCCTATGGGCCCGCTGGCATACACGCCTTCGGCATACTTACCGGCGACTTTTATGAAATTATCGTCTTTTACGCCGTCATCATAAATAAATATGGTGCCCATTTTCTTTTTACGAATCTGGGTGACGATTCTGGATGCTTCAGGATGATAGCCGCCGAATATGACTGCTTCTGCTTTTGAAAGCTTAATCTTCTTGACTACTACGGAATAATCGGAGGCACCCAAGGTAATCCCTTCATACATTACGACTTGTGCCCTCTTGTCTTTTTCCAGAAAGCTCTTTACAAATTCAGCCAGGCTTTTTCCATAATCCCCATTGTCATGAAGCACAGCAATTTTTTTCCGTCTCAGTACATTGAGAACAAAATCGACTTGAAGTCTTGCCTGGGAATCGTCGGGCGCGACTGTTCGGAAGAAGTTGGGATAATCGCCGCTCTGGGTCAGGGGAGGGTTAGTGGCCGAAGGGGAAATGACAACTATATTTGAATCATTATAGATATTTAGAGCAGCCTTTGTGGTGCCGCGGCAGATGTGGCCCAGAACCCCATGAACTCCTTTTTCAACCAGCCTGGTTGCCGTGTTTGAGGCTTCTTGGGGATTACAAGCATCGTCTCCAATAATAAGCTCGATCATTCTGCCGTTAACACCACCCATTCCATTTATATGTTCGGCCACAAGCTCGGCCGCATTAACGGTCGGCATTCCATGGGATGCAAGATCTCCGCTATGGGGTCCGGCTACACCCAGCTTGATCGGCTCAGCGACTTTTTTGGCGGGTTTTTCGCCACATGAATAAAAGAAAAACCCGGACAAAATAATCAGGATTGCCAAAACAAACCGTTTTACAAGACTTTTCTTCATCATAATCTGCTCCCCCTTATCAAAATTTGTTGTAACTGTTCAGCCACTAAGCACAAAGGAAATAAAAATATATCAATTTTACACTCTTAACTGAAAATAAAATAATGCATTGCAAGAAAAAGGCAAAACTATAATATTCAATAATCTTGATGCCTTGGTGGCAATATACCTGAACACCTACAATCTGTTTTTTAAATCAGACAATCATTATCACATGTAAAATAGGACTGCAAATACCACTTAATATTTATCTCAAAATAACATCAAGTAATATATTTGGCAAATTAATGTTCCATAACAGGACTCAGGTCCCAATGGAGCGGGAAAGTCTACTCTCTTAAAATCCATGCCTTCTAAACACGATGGGAGATTGTGCTTGACACCCAATTGTCTTTTTCCTATTATGCCTAACACAAAAAGCGTATGCTTTTCATTATAAATTGTGATTAACGTGTTGTTGTGGCACATTAACACCTAATTAAAGGAGGAAATTATGAAATCGAAGTTATTAGCACTTTTGTTTGCGATGTTTTTTGTTGCAGGATTGTTTTCTTTTTATTCATGTGCTGAAAAACCAGAAGAGAAGGCAGAGGTAAAGGAAGCTGCCGAAAATATCAGGATCGGAGTTGCATCGCCTTTTACAGGCGATCTGGCCGCATACGGTGACAACATCAAGGCCGGTGTTAACCTCAAGCTCAAAGAGATCAATGACGCAGGGGGCATAAACGGCCAGAAGGTGGAGCTTGTCTGGGGCGACGATCTCTGCGCGCCCAAGGATGCCGGCACTGTTGGCGCCAAATTCGCAGCTGATAAAACCATCGTGGCAGTCATTGGCCACCTGTGCTCTTCAGCTACTCTCGCTGCCATGCCTATATACGTTCGGGCAGGGCTTCCCACCATATCTCCCACCTCTACCAACCCGACCATTGGCGATATAGGCAAGGGCTGGTTCTTCCGGAATTGCTACACCGACGACTTCCAGGGCCAGTACCTGGCTTCATATGTTGTGCCAAAGTTGCTGGGCAAGAATAAGGTAGCTATCTTCTATGAGAACAATGATTACGCTATCGGTCTCAAAGACGCCTTTCTGGTCGCCGCCAAGATGAGCGGTGTGACGGTTACCGGAACTGAGGCATACGTTGCCAAGACCACCGACTTCACACCGCAATTGACCAAGCTTTTGGTCGATATGCCAGAGACGATCTTCCTGTGCGGCTACCACCCTGAAGCCGCTCTGATTGCCGGCCAGGCCCGCAAGCTGGGCTTTATCGGGCCATTTTTCGGGGCTGACGGCATTGATAACGAAGACTACATCAAAATCGGCGGCGAAGCGACCGAGAATACTTACCTCACAGTTCCCTTCCTGGCATCGTCGGCAGGCCCGGCGGGTAAGGAATTCGCCGAACGGTTCAAGGAAGCCTATGGCCGTGATGTGGACTGGATGAGCGCCAATGCCTATGACGCCCTGGGCATACTGGCCGCTGTCATCGCCAAGACCGGCCCAGATCGCAATAAGATCCGCGACGGTCTGGCAGCCATGAATGGGCCTCAATTCGGATACGAGGGTATCACCGGTCTGACCTTCTTTAACAGTAAGGGTGATACTTACAAACCCGCCTTCGTTAAAATGGTCAAGGATGGCAAGTTCGTATCGGCAATGTAATTGATAAAATAACTGAGTGAATCAATATGGGCGCCGGAACTTTTGGGTTTCGGCGCTTTTACATGCGTTAATGGAGGGCGCTTGTTTTTACAGCAGCTTGTAAACGGACTGACCATAGGCGGAATATACGCCATGATCGCAGTGGGTTACACCATGATCTATGGTGTTATCCTGCTCATCAATTTCGCCCACGGCGAAATCTACATGCTGGGCGCATTTTTCGCCGTAACTTTCATCAGTGTTCTGGGTCTGCCCTTTTACGCT
>JAZFVY010000439.1:0-4748 GCA_036447975.1 Desulfobacterales bacterium | reverse complement strand
TAGCCTCAGGCACAACCGCTCTGTTCAATGAAGAAGATACTTATACTGGGTGATATCCACGCAAATTATCCGGCATTGGAAGCAATACAGAACTATGTCCGGCCGGACCAATTCGATAAGGTAGTTAACACAGGTGACTTCACCGTCTACAGTACCTTTCCCAATGAAACGATCCAATGGTTCCGCAAGAATAAAAAATCTATTTGTATTTTGGGTAATACAGATAAGCGCGTGCTAAGAATCTTAAAGGGCAAGAAGCTAAAAAAACCGAAAAAAGAAGAAAAGCGGATCATGTACTTCTGGACATCTGACAACCTGCTTCCAGTGAATGAAAACTATTTGAAATCCTTACCCAAACATAGTGATTTCACCATAGGCAACATCCGCATCGGCGTATTCCACGGAGCCTTCGATAATGAAAGCGAAACACTGTTTCCCAATACCCCTGAAAGACGTTTCCGGAAACTGGCAAAGGACTCACCCTATCAGGTTCATATCATGGGCCATTCTCATGTACCGTATTATAAAATCGTCGACGGGATTCACTTTATTAATCCGGGTAGCGTAGGACGCATGTTTGATGGAGATCCGCGAACGTCTTTTGCAATTCTCAAGGTTTCTTCGGAAATAATAGAAGCAGAACATTTCCGCATCCCCTATCCTGTTGAAAAGGTGATCAAGGGCCTAAAAGAGAACCACCTGCCGAATATTTATGCAAAAATGTACCGAATAGGAAAGAAATTAAATTAAACGGAGCCAGAGTAACCATGGAAACTACTGAAAAAAAACCAGACAAGAAAAAGGAATTAAAAGAAAGGGTGGATACTTCCGAGGCTCGGATCAAAGATGAAGTGAAGAAAGCTCAATCGAAAAGCAAAACTAACGATCCTAAAAAGCAGATTCAAAAGCCACCGAAACTCCGCAAAAAGAAAGCCAAAGAAGAGATCTTCCATATGGTATTGGAGAAGCATCGCAATGCAGAGGAGTTGAAACCTTACCAGGCGGAACTCATCAAGATGCAGCGCCATTTGGAAAATACCGGAAAAAAAATGGTCATCCTTTTCGACGGCCGTGATGCTTCCGGCAAAGGCGGGACCATCCGCCGGATTGTCCGGTATATGAACGAGAAAAGATATCGCGTGGTTGCACTGGGTAAACCGAGTGCGCACCAGAAAACAGAGATCCATATAAAACGGTATATCGAGCACTTTCCCCATGCCGGAGAGATCGTTCTGTTTGACAGAAGCTGGTATAATCGGGCCCTGGTTGAACCGGTTATGGGGTTTTGCACCCAGGATCAATATAAACGATTCATGAAGAAGGTTATCACCTACGAACAAAATTTCCTTGAAGATGCCGGTAAGACCATAGTTATTAAACTCTATTTTTCGGTGACCATGCCAGAACAGAGAAGGCGATTTGAAAGAAGAAAGAACGATCCGCTGCGACAATGGAAACTTTCCGAAGTGGATCTTCAGGCTCAGGAATTGTGGAATGAATTTACAGAAAAAAAATTTATGTTATTGAAAAAGACCCATACCAAAAAATCTCCATGGTGGGTTATTAGATCGGACAATAAGCATTTGGCCAGACGGGCAACCATGAAGGTGATTCTCAATTCGGTGCGGTACAAAGGAAGGAGCCGCAAACTCGATTTTAAACCGGATCCGGCTATTGTTATCCCGGGCGACATGGAATTAAAAGAGATGAAAAAACAGCGTAAAAAACATGGCAGATTCCTGGCATGATTTTCTAACAATTCAGCTGCTTAAATGACTTTGATATAAACAAAGAGAGGGCAAAATGGCGAAAAAAGGAAAGGCATCCAAAGCCGAAAAGAAGGCAAAGGAAAAAGGCAAGAAAAAAGAAAAAAAGCTAAAGAAGAAATTAACCGAGCACACCAGCTTTAAAAATTTAAATAGGAAAAAAACAAAAAACCGTCAGGCTGTTTGGGTAAAAGCATTCACCCTCGAATACGAAGAGGAGCTAAACAAGCTGCAGATAGAGCTTTTGAAATGGCAAAAACATGTCATTGCCAACGAACAGCGCGTCATGTTGTTATTTGAAGGGCGGGATGCCGCAGGAAAAGGCGGTACAATAAAAAGGATTATCGAACATTTGAATCCACGGGGTGCACGGGTTGTTGCACTTCTTAAACCTAGCGACAGGGAGAGAACTCAATGGTATTTTCAAAGATATATTCAACAGCTCCCGACCGGCGGCGAAATCGTACTGTTCGACCGCAGCTGGTATAATCGTGCCATGGTTGAACCAACAATGGGCTTTTGCACCGATGAGGAAAATAAGCGCTTTTTGAAAGACACGCCAATGCTTGAAGCCATGCTGGTAAAGAACGGAATCATTCTGTTCAAGTTCTTTTTCTCGGTTTCGAAAGAAGAACAGTTGCGCCGGTTTGACTCTAGGGAGACTGATCCATTAAAGCAATATAAAATCTCGCTTGTTGATAGAGAAGCTCAGGAAAGATGGGATGATTATACCGTAAGAAAGTTTCAGATGCTCAATGAAACCAACCGGACAATTTCTCCATGGACAATTATTCGCTCTGACAATAAGAAAAAGGCAAGACTCAACTGCATCAAATATCTTCTGTCCAAAGTCAAGTATGCAGATAAGGTCTCCACAGAAGAACTCCAAGTCGATCCTGAGATCGTGGTATCGGGCATTGATGAAATCAGATTCATGGAAGATCATATAATGACGGCGGGTGCGGAATTGCCGGGATAATTGACAAATATTTCGTACGAGGAAAAGGAGGGCAAGATGCCTGTTAAAGTTATGATTAAACGCAAATGGCAAGTCGAAAAGCCGGAAGAACTTCTTCCGCTTCTTGCGGCATTACGGGCCGCTGCAAGAGAACAATCAGGCTTTATTTCCGGCGAAACATTGAGAAGCATTGATAATCCCGAAAATTTTCTAATTATAACCATATGGGAAACTGCTGACGACTGGAAGAAATGGATACAAAACAAAAAAAGAAGGGATCTTCAGGGCAAGGTGGATTCTCTGATCGGAGAAAGAACCTTTTACGAAATGTTCGAGACCGTGAGCACGGAATGAATTTATCTTTTACCGAATCGGCAGGGGTAAAAAAGGGCAATCCGGACGTATGGGCCAGATTGCCCTTGAACTTCCTGCCCGTCTGTAATAGTCCTTATCCTGTATTTCTCATAGCCATACCTGGCCTCCTCCGGGAAATCATAGGAAGGAGATTAACATGCGCATACCATTTTTTTCAATGTTTACGGCATCACCCTTTGATGGCCTTCAGAATCATGCAGAAAAGGTAAAAGAATGTGCATCGGTTTTTCAGCAGGCTATAGAATGTCATATTTCAAGCAAATGTAAAACGTTTGAAGAATTCAGACAGGAAGTTGCTAAATTGGAAAGCGAAGCAGATGCCATCAAGCAGAATATACGCGAAGATCTTCCAAAAGGAACCATGTTGCCCGTAGATAAATTCGAGTTGTTAATGTATTTATCTGAGCAGGACCAGGTTATAGATGCCATGGAAGATACTCTCGACTGGATTTCCTATAGAAGCGAACCAGGAATCCCGAAAGAGCTTGAAAAGGATTTTTTACACCTGATCGATGTGGTTATTGATTCCGTCGAAGACTTGAGCAAGATGGTTTTCAAGGCAAGAAAGTTCTTTAAAAGATTCTCGGAAAAACAACGAGTCAAGGTCAAAAATATTGCCCGCAATCTCAGCCAGCAGGAACATGAAGCAGACAAAGTAGAAGACATGATAAAGGAAAAGGTCTTAAACATGAAGACAGATCCTGTTGCGGTTTTTCATCTTTTCAGACTTGCTATAATAATAGGCTCCATAGCAGATCATGCTGAAAATGCCGGTGACATGATGAGAGCCATGGTTGCAAGATAGAAGAGTTAAACCATAACATTATCATTTCTTTGTAGAACATATTTCAAAACTTCCACTTTCATATCTTACAATGCTCTTTCCCTCAAGACGTTATCCTAAGGCGAAGAAAGAAGGAATTGGATATGATTATTAAATATCTAAATAAGCAAATAAAATTACTATTCATATTTTTTATCGCATCCTTATTTTTTGCAAACACCCTCTTTGCCGGCGGTAGTCCTGTTGAAATCTCCTGGGGATTTTTAATCATTGGCTTGTTTGGCGGATTAGCCATTTTCATTTTTGGAATGGAGATGATGAGCGAGGGAATGAAAAAATCCGCCGGCAACAAAATGCGAGCAATCCTTGGCGCCTTAACCAAAAATCGAGTCATAGCTCTTATCGTAGGCGCATTCGTTACAATGGTGATTCAATCCAGCAGCGCCACAACTGTAATGCTGATCAGTTTTGTGCAGGCAGAATTGATGGGTTTTGCCCAGGCGATCGGAGTAATTTTGGGAGCTAATATCGGCACCACAATCACTGCCCAATTGATTGCCTTTAAACTGACCGATTATGCGCTGCTGATGATAATAACCGGCTTTTTAATGCGGTTTCTCGCTAAAAAAGACAATATCAGGTTCACAGGTGAAGCAATCCTCGGTTTCGGTTTTCTATTCTTCGGAATGAAGCTGATGGGCGATTCAATGCAACCGCTTAGGACGTATCAAGGTTTTATTGATATTATGAAAGGATTGGAAAATCCGCTGCTAGCCGTGCTGGTCGGCTCGGTGTTTACGGGAATTATTCAGAGCAGCAGCGCATTTACGGGTATTGTCATCGTTCTTGCACAACAGCAGATGAT
>JAZFVY010000438.1:0-3391 GCA_036447975.1 Desulfobacterales bacterium | reverse complement strand
GCCCGGATTCTTTACTTTCCTTGACAGGACCTTTTAACGGGTGATTTCATTTTACGGCATGGTCTCACAAAGCTCCCTGCAAAGGTGTAAAATTGACACTTCCGTAAATTGACACTTCCGTAAATTGGCAGTATTTCCTGAGAAATATCTAATACCCCCCCTTACCCTCACGCGGGTAAATAATTTAAAATACGACAATTATCATTTAAACCATCTTTCCTTTCATTGGCACGTTTTTTGCGGATAGTTATTGGAATAAAGGAGAGGATTTCCAACAAAGAATTACTTATATTTATGTCGACATTGGAAAAGAGATGAAAAAGTTAATCGCATCATTGGCAATATGTTTTCTGTTTGCGGGAGTGTCAAATAGCTTTGCGGAACAATTGCAAAGTCAAACATGGGAAGTTGGAGCCATATTATCTAAATTTACATATGAGGAGCCCGGCTTAATGAAGGATGAAAGTTTTTTCTACGGAATAGAGGGCTCTTATACTTTTAGAAATCAAAAGGACTTGATGATAAAAGCAGAAGGTAGATATAGCTATGGAAAAGTGGATTATGAGAGCACAGGTACAGGGACCATGGACGGTATAGACGATTATATTTTTGAAATTAAAGGATTAGTAGGCAATGATTTCCCGGTTTCAGGAAAATCCACCATTACACCTTACATAGGATTAAGCTATAGATATCTAAACGATGATTCTTCCGGAAAGCTCTCTTCAACAGAGGCTTCAGGTTATGAAAGAGAATCAAATTATTACTATATCCCTATTGGTATGGAGACAGTTACAGAATTAGAAAGCGGATGGATTTTTGGACTTTTATTAGAATATGACTATTTCTTGAAGGGTAAGCAGATATCCCATCGTAGCGATGCAGCCCCCGGCCTTAATGATATAGAAAACGACCAGAATAACGGTTATGGATTTAGGGGTTCTATGAGATTTCTGTGGAAGGATGAGCATAAGGAATCTGTTATTGAACCTTTTATAAGATATTGGGATATTGATGAATCAAAAAGGGTGATTATTACATATAATGGATCACCCTATGCGTATGGATATGAGCCAGCAAATGAATCAACAGAGATAGGCCTTGATATTACAATAAGATTCTAAGCATATTAATGATGGAGTGGCCTGAATAGAGAAACTCTGCTTCTTTTAAAAAAATGATACGGGGTACTTAATTTTATATCCACATATAGTGTTTTATATATTTATCCCAAACGTGATGATTCCTGGTACCTTTCTGAGATGACGCTGCTGTCTATTCCGCCGCTGAGCAGGCTGCCGGTGGGCACTTTAAAATCAATACGATTATTGAAGCTGCGCTGGATAATATCTTTGATCGTTGCAATTATCTCATCAAGATCGCTCTTAAGGATTTCAGGCTGACTTTGCGGCAGTTCGGCAAACTGGAATAGGATGTACGTGCTGTCCATATAATAGCCAGGCGGAAATTCATAAATTTCATCGGTAATTCCTATCAAACTTTTCAGTTCGGAAGACAGGTAAAGCGCCCCATTTCTTCTTCCGTAAAAAATAGCGTCCCAGCCAGTCAACTATAAATATGGCCCGTTCCGGGGCATGCTTGCAGATATCGGCAAAGATCTTTACACTCTGATGATCATGATAGTGCGAAAAGGTTCCAAAGGATGTAAAATAAACATCAAAAGGCGGTTTTTCTGCAAGCTCTGGAATTCGGGATACTTAATCCGGTATCTTAAGGTCGCAAACAGCCCAGGGGGAGTTCGAAAAAACAAAATTAAGAGTCAGGCTTTTTCTCTTATTATTCAGATTGTCTTCTTTAATCTCAATGAGAGTTCATCAAGCTGGGCCTTGCTGGTTTCAGAAGGTGCATTTGTAAGAAGACATGCCGCCGTCTGTGTCTTTGGAAAAGCAATAACATCGCGGATAGACGGCTGCCCGCATAGGATCATTACCAGCCTGTCAAAACCGAGGGCAATACCACCATGGGGAGGTGCACCGGATTCGAGTGCCGAAAGCATAAATCCGAATTTTTGTTCATAAGTAGCCCGATCCATACCCAATGCTTCAAATACCCTCTCCTGCATATCCTTCTGATGGATACGGATGCTTCCCCCTCCTATCTCGGAGCCGTTTAGAACAAGATCATAAGCGCGGGATCTTACTGAAAGGGGGTCATCCTTTAGCAAACCATAATCTTCTTCGAGAGGTGCCGTAAAGGGATGATGCAGGGCCTGATATCTGTTTTCGGTATCATCATATTCCAATAGAGGAAAACGGGTAACCCATAAAAAACTGAATTCATTTTCATCTATCAGCCCCAGCTTTTTCCCTAATAGGTTTCTAAGATGCCCAAGGGATTCATTTGCAACCTTTGGCTGGTCAGCCACAAAAAAAATAAGGTCGCCGGGTTCTATTTCAATACGCCGGGATAATGCTTTTTTCTCCTTGTCATTAAAAAACTTTGCGATGGGAGACTGCCAGGAATCTTCCCGGGCCTTTATCCAGGCAAGCCCCTTGGCCCGGTAAACCGCTACAAAGTCCGTAAAATCATCGATTTCTTTTCTTGAAAAATCGATGCAACCCTTTGCATTAAGCGCTTTGACGATTCCTCCCTTTTTGACAGCATCGGAAAAGAGTTTGAATCCAGAACCTTCAACAATGTCAGAGACGTCTTTCAGTTCCAGGCCGAAACGGACATCCGGTTTGTCAAGACCAAAGCGGCCGACAGCTTCTGTATATAGCAAACGGGAAAAGGGAAGCTTAAGCTTTAGCCCCAGGACATCTTTAAAAAGATTTTCCATCATACCTTCTGAAACACCCATAACATCGTCCTCACCCACAAAGGACATTTCAAGATCTATCTGTGTAAATTCAGGCTGACGGTCCGCCCGGAGGTCTTCATCCCTGTAACAGCGAACAATCTGATAATAACGGTCAAACCCGGATATCATCAACAGCTGCTTAAAAATTTGGGGGGACTGGGGCAGGGCATAAAACTGTCCCGGATTAACCCTGCTGGGAACAAGATAGTCTCTTGCGCCTTCGGGAGTGCTGCTGGTCAAAACCGGTGTCTCAATATCGATAAACCCGTGTCTGTTCAGATAATTCCGCACTGACAAAGCAGCCTTGTGCCGTAAAATAATATTTTTCTGCAACTGTGAGCGGCGAAGATCCAAGTGGCGGTATTTAAGACGAATTGTTTCCGACACATCAATCTTATCTTCTATTAAAAAAGGCGGTGTGTTAGCAGTGTTTAAGATCTTAAGCTCGACTACCATAACCTCTATTGCACCGGTGATTAAGTTGGGATTGGTCATTCCCTCGGGTCTTCTGTCCACCCTGCCCCGCACACCAAGGACGTATTCATTTCGAATCGCATGGGCCTTTTCATG
>JAZFVY010000437.1:0-5740 GCA_036447975.1 Desulfobacterales bacterium | reverse complement strand
CCGAAGAATAGGGGTCTCTCCGGAGTTGGCAGATCTTTGTTTTACATGCGGCACATGTGCCAGTGGCTGCCCTGCTACCGGACTTGTTCCTGGCTGGGACCCCAGGAAAGGGATTCGGGCTATAGCTTTAGGCCTGGAACAGGAGGTCATTGATTCCAAATGGCCTTGGGTTTGCACACTCTGCGGCCGATGCCAGTTTGCATGTCCCATGGGAGTGCAATTGATGAAGACCTTCCGGACATGCCGTTCATTTCGCGAGCGAGACATGGTCCCCGGCCCACTCCACAAGGGAACAATCATGAACTTCGAAAGAGGCAACAACCTTGGAATCCCCAGGGATGATTTCCTTTTTCTCCTGGGTGATTTAGGCCCCGAGATGGAAGACGACGAAAAGCAGCCATGTCCCGGATTTTATGTGCCCGTGGACAAGGAAGAAGCCAACATCATCGTCACAATAAATTCCAAGGAACCCTTTGCGGAGCCCGATGATATGAAGTTCTGGTGGCGGATCTTTTATGCTGCAAAGGAAGACTGGACCGTTTCATCCACAAACTGGGAAGGGGTCAACTGGGGCCTCTTTTCCGGAGATGACGAAAACTGGAAAATCCAGGTGGGCCGCGTTTTAGAAAATGCCCGGAGGCTAAAGGTGAAAACCATCCTCTACCCGGAATGAGGCCATGCCTATTACGCAACCCGGGTCGGGTTCAAAACATGGTTTCCGGAGGCTTTCGAGGAATTTAAAGTTGTCAGCGTATTTGACCTTTTAAAGGAATACATTGAGACCGGGAGAATAAAGGTTGATAAGTCCAAACATCCTCAATTAACAACCGTTCATGATCCGTGCAACTACGCTAGAAAGTCCCAAATGGCTTTCGGGGATCACGAAGGGGAGAAATCCCGATGGATCGTCTCCCAGTGCTGTGAGAATATGGCGGAGATGTGTGACAGTCCGCTGAACAATCTATGCTGTGGCGCAGGGGGTGGAGCATGGGCAATGCCTTATGATGAGGAGCGTCTCGCTTACGGCAAACATAAGGCGGATCAAATCACAAAAACCGGTGCAGAGCTGGTCATTGCCCCATGCCATAACTGCCGTGATCAAATAATGAAGGGCCTTGCAGAGGAATTTGATATGGGCAACTACAAGGAGACAATGTACATCTGGGAATTAGTGTCTGAATCCCTGGTTATCAAGCCTTGGGGTGAGAAAGAAATCAAAAAGGCCCATGCTGAACGTGATGCCCAATTTGAAAGGGATGGTGTAGAACTTGAAGAGTGGTAACAAATAGGAGAAGCCATATTCTGAAAACCCGATAGGCTGGCAGAACATCCCTAAATAAGCTCATGACGAACTTGCAAAAAATCTTGAATCCATCAAAGCTCTAGAGACTCAAAAATGCAAGTTTATGCGCCATTCAGCTCATCTATAAAGATCTCCTCTTGCCACAATAATAGCCTCTCTTAATGTCTTAACTCAAAAGATGGTTCTCTTGATTCAGAAAGAGCCTTCAACCTTCTTGCTGGTTGTAATAATAAAGCAAAATCTTTACTATAACTCGTTAACAGGCTGTTGGAACTTAGTAGGATTATGGAAGGCATAAAAACTATCCGAAGAGATCAAGAAGTTGATCTTGTAAGACTAATAGAAAAAAATACTTTCATCCGTCGTATTTATTAGTTTTTTGAAAAATGTGTCCCACATGCATCCTCAAAAACAGCCTTGAAACAAATCTGAGTACATGATAAAACATTTTAAAAAACCGTAATTTAAGGAGTTTTTACACATGACGAATAAAAAGCCTTCAATCATCAATATTGCCCTTGTTGGAGGCGGGGATCTTTGTAAGGAGATCCTAGAAAAGACTACATTCGATTATCTCCAGGAGGAAGTTTACGCACCAATTCTGGCCGTGGTTGACCCAGACGTAGAAGCCCCGGGCATGGTTCTTGCCGAAGAACAGGGCCTTTTAACCTTTGCCGACTATCACGAACTGTATGATCCTCGCTACAACATTACTCTTATTATTCTCCTGACCCCTGAAGAGAGTATTCTGGAAGATATACTTGCCACCCGGCCGCCTCGCATCCGCATCTTAGCCCACAGCGTCTTTGAAGTCTTCTGGAATGCCATTAGCCTTGAAGAACGCAAGCTGAAAGAACGCCATAAGGAAATTACGACTATTCTGAACGGCATTCAGGAATTCATTCTGGTCATCACGCCCGAAAGTGAAATTGTCGATGTCAATGAGGCATTTTTGAAGTCGATGGGTTATACCCGCGATGAAGTAATTGGCCGAAAATGCTATGAAGTTTACCAGCAAGCCGATTATCCCTGTAGCAGGAAAGAAATTGTCTGTCCCCTGAACAGGGCAATCCGTAACAGAAGGCCCAGCCAGCAGATCCGGCCCCGTAAGGGCCCTGATGGCAAAGCGCGCTATTTCGAGGTCACTGTTTATCCTATCTGGGAAAAGGATGGTAAGATATCCAAGTTTATCGAGATCAGTCGTGATATTACAAAGCGTAAACAGGAGGAAGAAGAATTCACTCAACGTTTTGAGCAAATGGTCGAGGAACGAACCCTGCAGTTAAAAAAAACCCATGAAAAATTGCTTCACCAGGATAAAATGGCCTCTCTTGGAAAGTTGTCCGCCTCGGTTGTCCATGAAATCAACAATCCTATTGCCGGCATATTAAACCTGACCAAGCTGATCAAAAGGATTATTGAAGAAGGATTGACTTTGGGGGAAGAGGAGTTTGAAAAGTTTCGTCGATATTTGGATCTCATGGAGGCGGAAACCCTGCGAATCGGCCGCATAGTATCCAATCTGCTCGCTTTCTCCCGAGAATCCAAAATGGAGTTTAAAAAGGCGGACATCAATCGGTTGATCGAAAAAACACTCTTTTTGAATTCGAATCTTCTTAAAATCAGCGGTGTCAAGGTTGTAAAACGGTTATACCCGGACTTGCCCGAAATCATCGGCCCAGAGGACCAGCTTCAGCAGGTTTTTATGAATATTATCTCTAATGCCGCTGAAACTATCGAGGCCACCGGAGGCGGTGTCCTGAGTATTGAAACCCGGCACCTTTTAAAAGACGGTAAGATTGAAGCCAGCTTTAAAGACACCGGCGATGTTATTCCCAAGGAAAATGTCTCTAAAATTTTTGAACCTTTTTTCACCACCAAGAAGAGTGGCAAAGGGGTTGGGCTAGGGCTTTCAGTGGCGTATGGAATAGTCAGAGAGCTTGGCGGTTCTATCTATGTGAAACCAGAGGCTGGAAAAGGAAACACCTTTATTGTCAAACTTCCCCTGAAACAGCCATCTGCCACTCTTGAACAACATGGAGGTTCCCATGGACAACACTAAGATCCTTATAGTTGATGATGAGCTGATCATGAGGGAGTCTTTGTCCGGCTGGCTGGAAAGGGACGGCCACGAAGTTTCGGCAGCGGCCAGTGGAGAAGAGGCTATGGAAGTATTAAAAGACTCTCGCTTTGATATTCTGCTGGTCGATATCAAGATGGAAGGTATGAGCGGGTTGGATGTTCTAAAACAGGTCAAAGAAAGTGATCCTGATGTGGACGTGATCATGATTACCGCCTACGGGTCGATCCCTACAGCCATTGAAGCCATGAAGAAAGGGGCTTATGATTATCTGCTTAAACCATTTGATCCAGATGCATTGGGTGTGCTTATTGAAAAGATCATCGAGCATCAAGACCAAGCTCGTGAAACCCTTTTTTTGAGAGAGCAATATAAGGATCGAACCCGCTTCGAGAGCATGATAGGTCAGTCCAGACCTATGCAGGAGATTTTCGATCTTATCCAGAATGTGGCGCCCACGGACTCCACGGTCCTGATCACAGGTGAGACCGGTACCGGCAAGGGATTGGCGGCCAAAGCCATACATACCAACAGCCCTCGCAGTAGTGGTCCATTTGTGATTGTCAGTTGCGGGGCTATTCCCGGGCATCTTATGGAAAGTGAGCTGTTTGGTCACCAGAAGGGGGCCTTTACAGACGCCAAGGAAACAAAAAAAGGACGCCTGGAAATGGCACATGGCGGCACCCTTTTTTTGGATGAGATCGGGGAAATCAGCATGAGAATGCAGATAGATCTGTTGCAGGTGCTGGAAGACCGCACATTTTATCGGGTCGGCGGTACTCAGCCCCTCGAAGCATATTTCCGGGTCATCGCCGCTACTAACAGAAATCTTGAAGTCGCCATCAAAGACGGAATATTTCGAGAAGACCTTTTTTATCGTCTAAATGTGATATCCTTTGAAATGCCTACCCTTCGAGAACGCAAGGAAGATATTCCTCTTCTGACCGAATACTTTCTTCACCGTTATTCACAAGAAACCAATAAGCCCGTTGACCGGATCAGCCGTGAGGCTATGGATGAGATGATGCTTTATGAGTGGCCTGGAAATGTTAGAGAGCTGGAAAATGCAATTGAAAGGGCCGTAGTTGTGACCAAAGGTCGCACTATCCTTCCCGCGGATTTACCCATTTTCCGCTCTGAACACGTCACGGTTTCCAAAAACAACACCCTTAAAGGAATCGAAAAGGCTCACATTATTCAAATACTTAACGAATATCAGTGGAATATTGCCAAAAGCTCAAAAGTTCTTGGTATTGACCGCTCTACACTATACAGCAAAATTAAACGTTACAGGATAAATAGACCGACCTGATGGTCCTTACATTGGCATGCTGGACTCAGATAATCGAGATGACAAATATAAACAGATTTATTTAATGCCTAAAACAAAAAAAACCCCCGTACAATTTACCACACCTCCAGTATCCCACAACTCGATTTCGCGATCGGAACATATCATCATTTCGCCCATCGAAAATTTTAGACCCGACCTTCTTAAATTGATCGTAAGGGAAGTCCATAGATTCTTCGGTTACCGAACAAAGATAAAGCCGCTCCTGCAAGATGTTGATTTTGCCCTTGATCTCGACCGCCAACAGCATCATTCCACAATAATTCTGGAAAGGCTGGCAAGCTTAGCACCCACCATGGCCATCAAAATACTTGCAATTACTAAAGTGGACCTCTTTATCCCAATTCTAACCCATGTATACGGCGAAGCACAATTAAACGGAAAGGCCTGCATCGTTTCTACTCATCGCCTAAATGAAGGCCTTGGCACTAGTGTCTCGGAAATCTTTTATCAGCGGGTCGTAAAAGAGGCTATTCACGAGCTGGGCCATACATTTAATCTCCGCCACTGCCGGGACCACACCTGCAACATGCATTACTGTCGCAGTGTTAAAGATGTGGATCGAAAATCAGACCAGCTTTGCCGTTATTGCCTTGTACTCCTGAATGATGCAATTAAAAGGCCGGCGAAAAAATAATCCGCCAGCCTGTGAGAGAAATATCTGTATCTAGTATGAAATCCGGGGCTAAGTGTGAAGAAAGCGATTTACCAACCGCTCCCACCCCACCTGGGGGATACTGCCGTAAATATCATGCCCTAGTTGACCACCGTCTGCAGCAAGAGGACCGGCTTCCTCTTCTATCACCGAATAAAGACGATCAACCTCTTTAGCATAAAAATCTTCTGTTTCTCTGCCTATCATAAGGTTTTTAAGATCCTGACGAAGGTTTTTGGAATGCGCCCTCAAAACCCAGCCATCCGAGTATGGATCTTGATTGGACAGATCACCCCGCTCCCTTAACTTGGGGTTAATAGCGGTGACAACTCCACTGACAGGCGAAAGTAT
>JAZFVY010000436.1:0-6887 GCA_036447975.1 Desulfobacterales bacterium | reverse complement strand
AACATCAAGCGGCAAGCCGGAAATCCTGCTGATACGAAATCCCAGCTTTAGTGCGTTGACCGCATTTGCAGATCCCCCGAAGAATACCGCTATGCTTTGCCACTTTTTGTATACAGGGCTTGTGATTAGAACCGGAAATCGCGCTGACCCAACAATGCGTCTAACCCTTGGGCCTATGTAACCCAGACCTATTTTTGAAGAGAGGTCACTGATGCTGCGGGGACAGCACATGAAACCAAAATTTGTCTGTATGTCCGGCAGCGTTGACGCCGTGTAATGCTTCGGTTCCAGAAATCTCGCTTTCATCCCTCCTTGCTCAACCAGTTCGGATGCATGCTTTAAGGCGGTTTCTGGAGATGTAAGATATGAATCGTCAAGATCAATCTGAACCACATCATTTTCAAAATACATCAATAATTTTGTGTGCTTGGGGATGTAAATAATCGGAGAAGCGCCTACTTTGCTGCAAAAGTAAATCGATTGAAGCAGCGTTTCTCTTCCCAGAGGATTGTTTCTAAAAATATGAAACAGTCGATGATCCATCTGAATCTCCTTTCGTATGAATAGAAGAATACTAAATATTTATGTGGCTATTATACTTAAACTTAATGACTGGTTTGAACCATAAGCTCTTTTCGGTATTGATCCAGAAGCGTTGCCTTTGAGATCAGACCTATGAACCTGTTGTTGATTACAACCGGCATGGAAAACAGGCGATTTGCATCCATTCTGCGAAGAACCTCGGATAAATCGTCGTCAGGATGGACTACTTCAACCTTTGTGTCCATTATCTGGCCTAATACCACGGCATCATACATTATCGGATTGAAGAGGTATGGTCGGATATCATCTAAATGGATTATTCCCATAAAATCACCGGTCTCTTCGTTTTCAACAGGAAAATAGTTCCGGTGGGATATTTTGACTATATTTATAAAATCCCGCAGCAGCATATTCTGATTTACGTTAATGCAGTCTCTTTCAAGGATCTCCGGTACGTTCAGATCGGACAAAACACGGGCATCTGTCCCGGGTCTTAAAAGATGTCCAAGCTCCACAAGATCTTTGAGGTAAAAAGATGCCGGTTCAATGTAATGACAGAGGGTTGTTGAGATAGCAGAGACGATGATCAGCGGCAAAATGACTTCATATCCTCCTGTAATTTCAACAATAAGAAAGATTCCGGTCAAAGGCGCATGTAACATGCCGCTGATAAGACCCGCCATTCCCAGCAAGGCAAAACATCCTTCGTTTACCCAGGATACCGAAGGCCAAAGCAAAGCAATAAAATGGTGATAGGTCAGCCCTAATAGACTTCCTATAACCAGGCAGGGAGCAAATATTCCGCCGGATCCTCCCCAGCCAAGGGTCAAAGAGGTGGCAACAATTTTTGCGAGTGCAGCCAGTGCCACAATTACAAGTCCCTGTGAAAAGGTTCCTTCGATCATGGTTCGGACCGAATGATACCCTTCACCAAGAACAACCGGAAGAAAAATGCCAATAATGCCGACGGCGCAACCACCTGCTGCGGCACGCAGCCATACAGGCGCTGGAATGCTACCTGATATTTTATGCATGAACCTGAGCATCCATGTCAGCAGAATGGAAGCGGCGGCAGTTAATACGGCTAAACCAAGGATAGCAATAATATCCATAAGGTCGATGCTGAATAGACGGTGGCTGAAAGCGATCTGATTCCCCTGGAGGATACGGCTGATTTCGGTGCCGGCCACGGAAGCAATGGCAATGGGAACAATATTTACGGATTTCCATTCTCCGATGATCACTTCAATGGCAAAAACCATCCCGGCAATCGGTGCATTGAAGATGGAAGATATTGCTCCGGCTGCTCCACAACCGACAAGTGTCACGCGCTGACGATCATTCAATGAAAAAAATTTTGCTATATTCGACCCGATTGCTGCTCCGCTTATAACCACCGGGGCCTCTGGACCCGCTGAACCCCCGCTGCCAATGGTAAGGCAGCTTGATATCAACCTTGAAAAACTTGAACGGAACCTCAACAGACCGCCATATCGTGATACGCTGTAAATTACTTCCGGCACACCGTGTCCGGCACCTTCTTTAACGATTTTATCAAGAAAAAGTGAAGAAAGAGCTGCACCTACGGCAGGAAGCACAAATACCCACCAGTAATGGCGAAGTTGGTGAAGCCACTCGAACATTGCAATAAGTGATCGGTTAAGAATCACAGCTGCCAAACCGCTGCAGTTGCCGACAATGGTAGCCATCAATATGAGCAGAAGACGATCGTCTAAGCGAAAAATTTTCCAGCTTGCAGGATAACGCCACGATTTTAAAATGCGCATATTGCTCATACCTAATAATTATCTGCTTTATCGAGTTGCTTTTCAAAATCAGCTACTTTTGAAAAAAAAGCATCTGAATCAGGGGATGTTTTCAAAAATTCCACAAACGCGTTGTCGCGAACGCAAAAAGAAAGCCTTGATAGAAGATGGAGATGGATCTTAATTGATTGGCTTAAAAGGATAAACATTACAAACACCGGCTTGTCATCCACAGCACCAAAGTCTATCGGTTTTTCGAGAAAACATGTAGCTATTAAAGGATTTTCTAAAACGTCTGATATGGGGTCGTGGGGATGCGGAATGGCAACCCCTTTGCCAATGCCGGTTGATGTAAGGTTTTCCCTTTCAAGCAGCCTTTTATATAGTTCTTCTTTTGAGTTGTTGGATAAGGCCGGCAAATTCTCGACAGCAGTTTCCAGGACCGCTGCAACATTATCTCCTTTAAGATCATGAAATACACACCCACGCTTCATGGCGGGCAGAAGATTTTCCAGTCTTGCTTCCTGCAGCTGTGTCTCAACTTTATTGGGCAGTGAAAACACAAGGTTATACGATTTGGCCCATTTTTTCAGAGCAGACTCGTTGAAGATGTAATCTTTGCCGCTTCTTTGTATTGGAATTCTGCCCTGGCGTATCCAGCGCTTCACGGTACTTAACGGAAGATGAAGGTACTGGGCAACTTCATATATTGTAAGCTTCATAAGACTACCAGGCTACTAAATGTTTGCTAAAGATTAATAATATAAGAAATTTGGTAACACTTTAGCTTTATAATAATATTTCCGCTTCAGGTATAATTAAATTTTTACTGAAAAAACTCGTAGATAATGGCTCATAATGAAAGAACCCGCCCTGACTGTTAATAAAAATATTTGTTTTAAGAGGATGTTACATTTTTAAATCAAATCGAATATGGTTCTTTCATAACGATCCATAATCGACTCAAACAGTTTCCAGCACAAAATTTAATCATACCTGAAGCTCGTTTGAAATCGATTTGTTTCAAAGATCTAAACTGTTACAAAATTTATGTATATAACTTCAATTATATTTCAAATCAAGAAGTTTTATTCATGTCATTCTAAACGCTTATAACACGGATTTCTCATAACGCTAGAAGCGGGATTAATTTGCTCAGATTAATTATTCATGAGCAGTTTGGAATAAATAGTTTAAAACCTGATTTCATACTATTTTGTCCAAAAATGGAACATCCAATGCACGAAATCGGTTTTGAAGCCACTTTTTTTACAAAGTGAACAGAAAAAGGCAGGAAACTTTTTAAGGAGTCGGAGATATCATATAAATCAGTGTTAAGAAAATGCCCTGAGAGGATAAATTGAAATTTTATAATATTTTATCAAAAAAGTCGTTTCCCTTGTCATCTACGATGATAAATGCAGGGAAGTCCTTGACAGTGATCATAAAAATGGCTTCCATCCCCAATTCGGGGTATTCAAGCGTTTCAATGTTTGTAATGCACTCTTTGCCTAACTTGGCAGCCGGTCCCCCTATGGAACAGAGATAAAATCCGCCATATTTATTACAGGAATCCGTCACCTCCCCGGAACGATTCCCTTTGGCCAGCATGACCATGGAACCTCCATGATGCTGGAACAGGGGGACATAGGAATCCATCCTTCCTGCGGTTGTGGGGCCAAATGAACCGGAAGCATATCCTTCGGGGGTTTTTGCCGGGCCGGCATAGTATATAATGTGATCCATAAAATATTGAGGAAGGCTTTCACCTCTGTCCAGCCGCTCTTTAAGTTTGGCATGGGCAATATCCCTGGCCACGACTATTTTACCGGTCAGCATCAGAAGTGTAGCAACAGGATATTTGGTCAAGATCTCCCGTATTTCTTCCATGGGCCTGTCAAGATCAATGCGTACGACTTCTTCATCAGGCCATTTTGGCTCCTTGAAAAATTTTGCGGGGTTAGACTCCAGCCTCTCCAGAAATATACCTTCCCTGGTGATTTTAGCCTTTATGTTCCTATCGGCGCTGCAACTCACACCAAGGCCCACCGGGCAGGATGCTCCATGCCTGGGAAGACGGATTACTCTTATGTCATGACAAAAATATTTTCCTCCGAACTGGGCACCGATACCCAATTCTTGTGACATTTTGAGCAACTTTTCTTCAAGATCCTTATCCCTGAATGCCTGCCCCAATTCGGTTCCCGCGGCTGGGAGGTGGTCCAGATAACCTGCAGAGGCAAGTTTCACCGTTTTCAGATTGGTTTCAGCAGATGTTCCGCCCACCACAAAGGCAAGGTGATAGGGTGGGCAGGCCGCAGTACCTAAGGTCCTCATCTTGCTCCCCATGAACTTGATCAAATCTGTAGGGTTTACGATTGCCTTGGTTTCCTGATACAGAAAAGTCTTGTTGGCCGATCCCCCTCCCTTGGCAAGGAAAAGGAATTCGTATTTATTTCCAGTGGTGGCATACAGATCGATCTGGGCCGGCAGATTGCATCCGGTATTTTTCTCATCGTACATGTTTAGGGGCGCCATCTGGGAATAGCGGAGATTGTTTTTTGTGTAAGCATTAAAAATGCCCCTGGCAAGCGCCTCTTCGTCTAAGGACCCTGTCCACACCTGTTGTCCTTTTTTGCCGATAACAACGGCGGTCCCTGTATCCTGACACGAAGGGAAAGTCCCTTCTGCCGCAATTACGGCATTTTTCAGCATCTCAAGGGCCACATACCTGTCATTATCAGAGGCTGCAGGATCATCCAGAATCTTTTGGAGCTGTTTAAGGTGTGAAGTCCTGAACAGGTGGGAAACATCTCTGAATGCCGCTTCGGCCAGCAGCGTCAATCCTTCGGGGTCAATTATTGTGATCTGTTTATCGGCAAATGAGCCGGTTGATATATAATCTTTGGTGAGTAGTCGATACTCTGTAGTATCATCACCTAGAGGAAAAGGGTCCTGGTATAAAAATTCTGTCAACGATACCTCCTATTTGATCCGAAACAAATGTTTAATTGCGCTCCAGCCCATCTTGCGGCGAAGGATGCCAAGTTGATCCTGAAGAGGGAGCTGTTTTGGGCAGACATCCTCACAGCCAAGCAGTCCCATACAGCCGAAGATACCTTCGTCAGTGCCGATCACCTCAAAATACTCACTTCCAGTGCGTTTGTCTCTCGGGTCCATCATGAAGCGGGCAATACGGTTCATGGCTACGGCCCCCACAAAATCCTCCCGCATATTGGCGGTCCCGCAGGCGGCCACACAGCAGCCGCACTCAACACAACGCTCCAGTTCATAGATCTCTTCGGCCAGAGCATTATCCATTCTTTCTTCTTCCGCCTCTGAGTCGAAGGTTTTGCTTGTGTGGACCCAGGATTCCACCTTTTCATTCATCTCACGGAACCAGGTTCCCGAATCCACGGATAGATCGCCAATCAGCTTGAAAATGGGAAGGGGCATCAGTGTGATCTCGGCCGGCAGATCATTGGTTAATGTCTTACAGGCAAGATTGGGCCTGCCGTTTATCATCATGGCACATGCTCCGCATATTCCGGCGCGGCAGCAGAAATCAAATTGGAGCGACGGATCCTTCTCCTCCCTGATTTTGGTGAGAGCGATGAAAAGAGTCATGCTCTCGGTCTCGTCAAGTTGAAAGGTGTCAGTCTGGGGAACAGAATCAGGATCCTGCGGATTATAACGGAAAATGTTGAACTTCAGCTTTCTTCCCATCTTATTCTCCTATGTTCTAATCATCTTGGCTGATGATTTTGCTAACTCCATATCCTCTTTCACCGGGAGGTATTTCCATGACCTCGGAGGCGGGTTCGTATTTCAGGGTCGGAAGATCGTCTCCCTCTTTCCAGGTCGCCAGAGTCCGATTCAGCCAGTCCCGGTCATTTCTGGCCTCATAGTCATCGCGGGAATGGCAACCCCGGCTCTCAGTTCGCTGGAGAGCCCCATAAGCAATACATATTGCCAGCCTCACCATGCCCCGGATTTTCAAGGCAAGCGTAAGTTCGGGGTTGACGCCGATACCGTTTGAAAGCAGGCCCACTTTCTTTGCTCGGGCATGAATTTTCTGCAGGTTGTCCACAGCCTTTTGCAGTTCAACACCGTTTCTAAAAATGCCTACCCGTTCCATGAGTTCATCCTGCATGGCGTTGCGAACCTCAAAAACGTTTTCCTTTCCGTTTTTACATGAAATCAGCTTATCAATCCGCTCATAGTCTTTTGCCACCGCATCTTTTATAACGGCAGTATTAAAATGAACCTCATAGCCCTTCAGAAATTCAGCAATTTTGCCGCCTACAATCTTACCGGCAACAATGGTCTCTGCCAGGGAGTTTCCACCCAGACGATTAAAACCGTGCATGTCCCAGCAGGCGGCTTCACCTGCGGAAAAGAGCCCTTTGAGCCCATAGGCCGCACCGTCTTTGTTGGTCCTTACCCCGGCCATGGTGTAGTGCTGAGCCGGTCGCACCGGAATCAATTGTGTGATTGGATCGACCCCAAGGAAATTATTGCAAATCTCCTCCACTTCTCTGAGCTTGGTTTTGATATGTTCTGCACCCAGATGGCGGA
>JAZFVY010000435.1:0-9978 GCA_036447975.1 Desulfobacterales bacterium | reverse complement strand
CCGGCAACAGGGGAAGTTCTTCCTCATGGTGAAACCGGAGAGCTTGTATTTACCTCCATTACCAAAGAAGCTTTTCCCATTATCCGATACAGAACACGTGATATTACCTCACTTAATCCCGAGCCATGTATTTGCGGTCGAACGCATATTCGCATGAACAGGGTAAGCGGCCGTACGGATGACATGCTTATTATCCGGGGCGTCAATGTGTTCCCTTCTCAGATTGAGAGTGTTCTAATGGAAATTGACAATGTTGAACCTCACTATCAGCTTGTAGTCGATAGGGAGGATAAACTCGACACACTTACAGTCATGGTGGAAGTAGGTGAGCGACTCTTTTCTGATGAAGTCAAACATCTGCAGGACTTGGAAAGGAATATAGCAAAGAATATTAAAGAGTATCTTGGTGTTTCGGCCAAAGTGAAGCTGGTGGAGCCCAAGGAAATTGTCCGCAGCGAGGGAAAAGCTGTAAGGGTTATTGACAATCGCAAGATTTAGTATCTTATAAAAAATTTGTAACAGTTTAGATCTTTGAAACAAATAGATTTCAAACGCTCGGAAATATTTTTATAAAGCTAAAGTTTTACGAGGAGGGTATATATGCGGGCGGAACAGATTTCAATCTTTTTGGAGAACAAGGCGGGACGTTTGGCTGAAGTTACATCAATTCTTGCAGAAGCCGATGTAAATATCAGGGCGCTTGCTCTGGCAGATACATCTGATTTTGGCGTGTTGCGCTTAATTGTAAATGATAATGATAGGGCAGTAAAAGCGCTTAAAAACAGCGGGTTTACCGTAGGAAAGACAGATGTGGTGGCCGTAGAGGTCGAAGACAAGCCCGGTGGCCTTCATAGGATACTGGATATTTTACACAAGGCCGGGATTAATGTGGAATATATGTATGCGTTTGTTACGCAAAGCGGGAGCAATGCGATCATGATTTTCAGAATCGATAATAATAATATCGATGAAGCTATTAAAATACTTCTTGAAGATAACGTAACGGTCATTAACGGAAGTGAGGTTTACACCCTTTAAATGCAATGAGAATTGCTTGATATAGGCTTTTTACAGGAGACCGTCGGTATCCACCCGAGGTTTTTTGTCAAATCCATTGGCCAAATTATTTTAATGCCCTAAACAAAAGGAGGAACAGATGACTTTAAAAAGAATTTTTATTCTGGCTTTAATTTGTCTATTCAGTTTTGGTATGCTGATTTCATGTGCTGAAAAACCTGATATGTCAGAAAAAGTTGCTGAGCTGACTGAAAAAAATGCTGAGCTGACTGAAAAAATCGCTCAACTTACTGAAAAACCGGTTATAGCAGCGGCAGGGGTATATAAAGTAGGCGCAGTATTTTCTGTAACCGGCCGCACGTCATTTTTAGGCGATCCTGAGAAAAAGACAGCACTGATGCTGGCTGAACAGATCAATAACGCCGGCGGCATTAACGGAAATAAGCTTGAGCTTATTGTTTATGACAGCGAAGGGGATGCCACAAAGGCCAACCTGGCTGTTAAAAAACTCATCACCCAGGATAAAGTCAGTGCGGTGATCGGTCCTTCCCTGAGCGGGACATCCCTGGCAGTTTTGCCGATTGCAGAAGAGAATGAGACACCTCTCATATCCTGTGCAGCAAGCTACAAGATCGTCCACAATAAAGAGACGGGAAAACCGTATAAATGGGTATTTAAGACGCCGCAGACTGACACCATGGCGGTGGATGCTATTTACACCCAACTTAAAAAGCGTGGTTTAAATAAAATCGCCATCATGAGCGTAACCTCTGGGTTTGGGGCCAGCGGTCGAGGCGAGCTCATCAAGCTCGCTCAACAGTATGGGATGGCCATTGTTGCGGATGAAAAGTACGGACCCAAAGATACGGATATGACTGCCCAGTTGACCAAGATCAAGGGTCTGGCTCCCCAAGCCATTGTAAACTGGTCTGTCGGGCCGACACAGGTAGTTGTGCTTCGCAACTGGAGAGACCTGGGGATGGCAAGTATTCCATTCTATCAGAGCCATGGCTTTGGCAGTCGAAAGAATATCGAACTGGCAGCAGGGGCTGCCGAAGGTGTTTTCTGCCCGCTGGGGGCAGTTAATGTTGCCGAACTATTGACGCCGTATGATACCCAGTATAATGTGACTACGAGTTACATGAAGGATTACAAGGCCAAATACAATGAGCCCTTATCTTCCTTTGGCGGTCATGCCTGGGATGCACTGAATATGGTGGTACAAGCCCTTTCAACCGTTGGCGATGACAAGGCAAAAATACGAGACTATCTTGAAAATAATATTAAGGGCTTTGTAGGCCAGCATGGCATCTTCAACTACTCACCGGACGACCACAACGGCCTGACCAAAGAAGCTTTTAACATGGTTGTTGTTAAAGACGGTGACTGGGCCTTGGTAGACTGACCATTGACTTTCAACCTAAAATCCTGCAAGCATCGTGATTGCCGGTATAATTTAACATCCTTCAGATTGTTTATGTTGGTTTTAGATGTAACGCCAAACATTTGTGAGGGCGGTGGCTTCATCGTCCTCACTTTTTGTATTAATATCAGTAGTATTCAAAATAATGAGACTTTTGAAAAATGTTCAATTTTGTTCAAGTTCAAGGAAGTCGAAGATTTTAACCACAGGAATACATTGAGTATTTCGAGGATTAAAATCTGAGTCTGACGCAGAAATTGGGCAAAAGGGGACGTTTTGCAAAGGTCTCATAATCTGATTTGCATCGAGTGGGTCATTCGTTCATGCTTACTCATGCGTGGGTTGTTTGAAATAATTTGAGTAATGGAGTGCTGGAGTATTGGTTATTAGTCTTTTCCCATTACTCCACCCCTCCATTACTCCAAGATGCTTTTGCTTTGTAAATACTAATTTAGCAATATTTGCAGTCTGTTTTATAAAAATCGATCATTTATTTTGGACAACAGTGAATTAACATTTATTGATGGAAACAATCACGTTTGGTAGCCAGCTTTTTCAGTATTTAATTACCGGGGTCACCGTGGGCAGCACCTATGCCATCGTGGCAATCGGATTCAATATCATCTACGATGTTACTGAGATCATAAACTTTGCTCAGGGTGAGTTTGTCATGCTGGGCGGATTGATCATGGTCTTTTTTCACGTTGCCTTGGGGCTTCCCCTTATTCTGGCATTTCCGGTAACTGTTATCCTTGTCACCCTGGTGGGGATGCTCCTCGACCGGCTGGCCATTCGCCCCATCCGCCAGCCCTCGGTTCTTACCCTGATTATCGCAACAATTGCAGCTTCCATCCTGATCAAGGGCGCTGCCATGTTTATCTGGGGCAAGGATCCTTTTGACCTTCCCGCTTTTTCCGGACGTAATCCCATCACCGTCTTTGGAGCCGTCATCCAACCCCAGTATTTCTGGGTCATCGGCTTTTTGATCATTACTGTCATCGCCCTTTCCATTTTTTTTGATCGTACAATTATTGGAAAGGCAATGAGCGCTTGCGCAGACAATGCTGATGCGGCAAGCCTGGCAGGCATCAATGTCAAGCGGATGATTCTTTTATCCTTTGCCCTTTCGGCTGGTATGGGAGCGGTAGCGGGTATTACTGTAACCCCTATCTCGCTTATGGAATATGACCGTGGGGCTATGCTGGCTATTAAAGGATTCGGCGCCGCTGTTCTGGGGGGACTGGGTAGTTTTCCAGGCGCGGTCGTTGGCGGCCTGATTATTGGAACCATCGAGTCTTTTGGAGCCGGACTGATTTCATCCGGGTACAAGGATGCCTTTGCATTGATTGTTCTTTTGGTTGTCTTGTTTTTTAAGCCCAGTGGGATTTTTGGAAGCATAGAGATCAGCAGGATCAAAAGGTTTTAGGCATGTTACGGTTTGCCAAACTCCCAATAGCCATTTTTGCCGTCCTAATCATCATTTTTCCATGGGTTGCTCGCGAAATTTCCGCCATAAGTCATTATACCGACATAATGGTCTTTGCGGGAATTTACTCCCTGATCACCATCGGTCTCAGCCTCCTGATGGGTTATGCCGGCCAAATATCGATTGGTCATGCGGCTTTTTTTGGTATCGGAGCATATATCTCCGCCATACTGACCGTTCGATACGGCTTGAACCCCTGGCTCTGCATGTTTATCGGCATGATTATTGCCGCTGTTGTGGCCATTTTGGTTGGAGCGCCTTCACTCAAGTTGAAAGGCCATTATCTGGCAATGGCAACTCTTGCCTTTGGGATCATAATTTATATCATTTTCAATGAAGAGATTGAGTGGACCGGCGGTCCGGATGGCATGTCAGGAATTCCGGGTTTAAGCCTGTTCGGGTTTGAGTTTGATTCGGTAGTAAGTTATTTCTACCTGGTCTGGAGCTTTGTCTTTGCCGCCTTTATCTTTACTATCAATATAATTCAGTCCGGCACAGGGCGTGCCTTAAGAGCCATCCATACAAGTGAACCGGCTGCCAGTGCCATGGGTGTGGACATTTCCAGATTCAAGATATTTGTTTTTGTCTACTCGGCCATTCTAGCGTCTGTGGCCGGAAGTCTTTATGCCCATTATCTTAATTTTATCAATCCATCCACATTTGACCTTTTCTTTTCCATTAAACTTCTTATAATGATCGCCCTCGGCGGGATGCATAACATCTGGGGGGCCATCATCGGAGCAGGCCTGATCACCTTTATGAGTTATGAATGGCTGCATTATTTCGAGGAACTTGAGGTCATTGTCTATGGCGCCATCCTGCTTATAATCACAATCTTTTTCCCCAATGGACTAGTAGGGGTGCCGGGAATTATAAAAGACTTGGTCAGGAGATAGATTTAATATGAATGACGTTCGGGAAGAGAATCTTCTGGAAGTACAGGGCGTTGGCATGACCTTTGGCGGACTAATGGCTCTTGGCAACCTTAATTTCAAGGTCAAAAGAGGAACAATTAAGGCAATTATCGGCCCAAACGGAGCAGGTAAGACAACTCTATTTAATGTCATTACAGGGTCTTTTCCTCCAACAGAAGGGAAGGTTCGTTTCAATGGCCAACCCATCGAACATCTCAAAGCCCACAGTATTGCAGATCGTGGAATCTCCCGAACTTTTCAGACAATGGAGCTGTTCGACAATATGACAGTCCTTGAAAATGTCATGCTTGGCTGCCATACACGGTTTCGAGCATCCTTTATAGCTTCGGGGTTTCAATTGCCGCAGTCCAGACGAAAAGAAGAGCAGATCCAAAGCAGGGCAATGAAGATCCTGAAGTTTATCGGCCTTGACGGCAAATTTAATGAACCGTCAGACAGTCTGCCCCTGGGTGAGCAGAAGATGCTGGAGATCGGACGTGCACTGGCCAGTGAACCAGAACTGATCTGCCTTGACGAACCTGCGGCCGGCCTTAATGAGACCGAGACTCACGTGGCATCTTCCCTGATAAAGGCCATCAATGCAAAAGGGACCACCGTTTTACTTGTGGAACATGACATGAAGGTGGTCATGAACATCTCGGATGAAATAGTTGTACTCAACTATGGCCAAAGAATTGCCGAGGGAACACCCGAAGAGATCCGGAATAACCCGAAGGTCATTGAGGCATATTTAGGAAGCGATGATTAAACATGCTTAAGATTGATAGACTCAGCGCCTCTTATGGCAGTATCCGCGTGCTTAAAGATGTCTCAATACGGGTGCCCGTGGGAAAGATAGTCTCCATAATCGGAACCAATGGGGCCGGCAAATCGACTCTGTTAAAGTCCGTTTCCGGGCTAATAAAGATCAATAAGGGCCGTATCTTTTATAAGGAACAAAACATTGCCGGCCGGCCGGCCTACAGGATTGTGAGCCTGGGTATCTCTCAGGTGCCGGAGGGGAGACAACTTTTTGCGCATCTGACGGTACGGGATAATATCCATCTCGGAGCTTATCATTATTATAAAAAAAGCAACCGCCTTGAAATAAAGGAAAGAATTGGGCACGTTTATCAGATGTTTCCTATCCTGGAAAAACGATCCAAGCAGATTGCCGGCACCCTTTCCGGTGGTGAACAGCAGATGTTGGCCATTGCCCGTGCCTTAATGGCTCGACCTGAACTTCTACTTTTGGATGAACCTTCCATGGGTATTGCCCCATTAATCGTTCGAGAGATTTTTGACGTCATTCAACTGCTGAACAAATCTGGGACCACTGTCCTGCTTGTAGAACAGAATGCCAAAACCGCCCTTAAAGTAGCCCATTATTCCTACGTGCTTGAGAACGGAAAAATCGTTCTAGAGGGTTTGGCCAGCGAACTTCTGGACAACCCCAAGGTAAAAGAGGTTTACCTGGGCGGATAATTTTATCATTCTCGTTTTTTAAATTTCCTTACTTATTTTTTTCCGCAACAATTTATTTTATTATAGCCGATTTGGTTAACATTTGACAAAATCGGATTATTCGTACTATAATATTATCCATAAAATCTGTATAAACAATCTTGAAGCGGCTTATATGATAAATATAAACAGAACAATCAATGACGGATCTTAAAAAATCAGTTGATAATCAAGATGGTTCTAATGGCAGAAACAAAACATTTGTTCAAATAATATGGGGTGTTGCACTTGTCTTTGCTGGAACAGCTGTGTTTTTCAGGATACCTCAGGTAATGCCCAGAATTGAAAAGATCGAGCAATTTTCTTCGGCTATGGTTTATATACGTTTCTGTTTTTACCTTTTGGGTATTTTGCTTGTAGGCGGAGGATCAAAGAAAATTTATGATAACTATAGGAAATTAGATGGGAAAAGTTCAGACACATAATTTACAACTTAAATATTATAACAACGCAGGTATTAAAAATGTTACAAAATTCTACTAGTTCCAAAGCTATGGCTGCAAAAGACCAGCATCTCAAATCCGAGGTTCAATACAGAAAAAATATCCAGGATATTTGCAGCAAGATATATGCTGCTACTAATGTGGATGAGATCATGGTTGACCTGAAAGACGAAATCACCAGTATTTTTGAAGCAGAAAGAATTACCGTTTATGTGGTCGACGGGAAAAAACGGGAGCTAGTATCACGTTTTGTATCCGGAGATGAGATCGGAGAGATCCGAATTCCTGTATCAAACACCAGTATATCAGGATGTTCTGCTTTAAAGCAAAAGCTCATAAATATTAAAAATGTTTATAATGCAAAGGAGCTTGCTTCCATCGATCCTGATCTGAAATTCGATAAAAGCTGGGATCAAAAAACTGGTTTTAAAACCAACCAGGTTCTTGTAGTTCCCATCATATTCAAGAAGTTTCTTCTTGGCGCGATGCAGCTGATTAACCGCATAGACGGCGGTTCATTTACAAAAATCGATGAGCAATCCGTGACCGAGTTGGCGAAAATACTGGGCATAGCTCTGTATAACCAGAGACGGATGGCAAAGGCCAGACCCAGCAAGTTTGATCATATTCTGGAAAATCATATTCTGACCCAGAAAGAACTCGACAAAGCCATCGCTGATGCAAGGGAGAGAAAAACACCGATTGAAAATGTTTTGATTTCGGAACTTAAGGTTTCAAAACATGATGTCCTCAACTCTCTCAGTAAATTTTATAATGTTCCCTTTGTAGAATATAATCAAAATCTACCGATTCCTAGCGATCTGCTTGCGGGTTTGAAAGTGCCTTTTTTGCGTAATAATGTCTGGGTCCCATTACGCACGGAAGATGATAAGGTTGTTATCGCCATAGACAACCCGCAAGATCTTCAGAAAGTCAGCGAAATAAAGTCACTTTTTGCAGGCACGTCGATTACGTTTAACGTAGCGTTAAAACAGGATGTCCTCAATTTTATCAAACTCTTTACCACGGATGAAAAAACACTAGCTTCCATGGATGAAATTCTTTCACAGCTTCAGAATGAGGAGGACGAAATAGTAGAGGCCGAATCCGCCTTGGGTGAGGAGGACAGCGCTGTAGTGCAGCTTGTCAACAAGATTATTATTGATGCCCATAACCGGCGTGCTTCCGATATTCATCTTGAGCCCTACCCAGGAAAGGAGAATACCCAGGTTCGGATAAGGGTAGACGGTGATTGTACGGTATACCAGACTATTCCTTATGCTTTTAGAAATGCAGTGGTATCACGTATAAAGATCATGTCCGATCTTGATATAGCAGAACGCCGCAAACCCCAGGACGGAAAGATCAAATTCAAAAGGTACGGCGGCCTGGACATTGAACTTCGGGTGGCAACTGTTCCAACCGCAGGGAGGATGGAAGATGTTGTCATGCGTATACTTTCTGCCGGTGAACCGATACCCCTTGCTAATATGGGTTTTTCAAAGAACAATTACGACAACTTTATAAGTATCATCACTCAACCTTACGGCATCATCTTTGTATGCGGTCCCACCGGTTCCGGTAAAACCACCACCCTCCATTCTGCCCTGGCATATATCAACAAGACCGAAACCAAGATCTGGACGGCCGAAGACCCCGTGGAAATCACCCAACGAGGATTGCGACAGGTTCAGGTACTTCCCAAGATAGGATACGATTTCGCTGCTGCGATGCGTTCATTCTTAAGAGCCGATCCCGATGTTATCATGGTCGGCGAGATGCGTGACAAGGAAACAACATCAATCGGCATTGAGGCGTCGCTGACCGGTCACCTGGTGTTTTCAACACTGCACACAAACAGCGCTCCGGAAAGTATCACCCGACTCCTCGATATGGGGATGGATCCTTTCAATTTTGCCGATGCTATTCTGGGCATCCTTGCTCAGCGTCTGGCACGAACTCTCTGTAAAGATTGTAAAAAATCCTACCCTCTGTCAAAGAATGAATATGATGAAATGGTTCGGGAATATGGTGCTAAAGAATTCGAAAAGAAAGTTGAAATTCCCTACACCAGCAAACTGACACTCAACAAACCGGATGGCTGCATCAAATGCAATAATTCCGGATACTTGGGTCGGATGGCGCTGCATGAACTTTTGATAGGCACAGACGAAATGAAAAGACTGATCCAGAATAATTCGCCTATGGATGTTTTACGGGATCAGGCCTTAAAAGACGGTATGTTGACCCTAAAACAGGATGGTATTGAAAAGATTTTTAGCGGAAACTGTAATCTGTTGCAGGTTAGAAAGGTCTGTATCGATTAGGACGAACGGAATAGTAGTCACCAAAATTAAGATCCGGGAGTAGGCAGGAATTTAGTGCTTACTCCCTATTTTTTTGCCGCAGCTTTAAATTTTGCAAGCTGGTTTTCATAATGAGTTCGATTCTTTGTTGCCAAATCAAGTGCTCCCATTTCTGCCGCAACAGCCTTTTCAAACTGGCTGTTGACATAAAAGCTTTCAGCGAGAGTATCCAGTATGTGCGGGGATTTTTCGATTTCAGCAGCTTTTTCGGCAAGCTTTAAAGCCATTTTCGGATCACGGAACCTTTCAACTTCGCATGTGGCGTAGAGCCATGCGAGGTTGTTCAAAACCTGCGGATTGTCGGGTGCAAGCGCTATCGATTGTTCATACGCATTGATGGTTTTAGAATAGTTTTTGTTGCTGTAGTAAAGATCTCCCAGTATGCTGTAAAGATTCGGGCTGTCAGGTTTCTTGTCAAGCTCTCTTTGTATTATCTTTTCAAAAAAATGCCTGTTTAGCCTCTTGCCTGTTTCACCAAAATTCAAGTTATACCCAATACCGCCCATTAGAAGAATTCCCATCAGATATACGGCAATGCTTTTTTTTATCTTGCTGTCATGCCGGGTTATCCAAGTCCTGTCTGCTTCACACTTTTTCAGATAATCAACCCGCTTTTTGATACTGAAGTGGTGCCAGTTGGGCTTGTCGCGCGGCTGCCCGCTTGTGACAGCGATTTTTTCAAGGGTTGATATCAGCGGCTTTGCACTATCGAAAAGTGCGTACACATAAGTGTCTGCCTGGCGCTCAAAATTTCGCATAAAATAACCAAAAATATAGCGGAAATAGATCAGAAAAATAAGAATAA
>JAZFVY010000434.1:0-3020 GCA_036447975.1 Desulfobacterales bacterium | reverse complement strand
AAGCAATAGGAAGTATTAGAGACTGTATCGAACCTCTTTCCAATGCCATAGCCATGAAGCTTATTGAAAGCAACCTGGTGGAAACCACGAGTAAAAATGTCCTCGAGGAACAGATATCAAATTGTCTAGATAAACTAAGCCATGCAGACGAATTTGATATCGACTTTCAAAATGCTCCATTTAGAAATATTGTGCCACAACCGAATATTGTCAGTCTTTATGTTACCGCTTTTGTGATAGAGACCCTTATTAATCATAGAGTTGTTGTCGATGTTTTCGGTTCAGACGAAGAAATATATCATTGCATAAACCAGCAAATCACAAAATTTCTGCAATAGCAATGCGCCCTTCCTTCTTCCCCAGGCTAGTTAACGGTCCCTTTGACGATCCCGGGCTATTCATCCCGTTTCTTCTTGAAAAACGTGCTGTTATATTCGATCTTGGAGACATTTATTCGCTTTCGACCAGAGACATTCTCAAGACCAGCCATGCTTTTATTACCCATGCCCATATGGATCATTTTGTCGGGTTTGACAGGCTGCTACGTCTTTTCCTTGGTCGCGAACAGCACCTATATCTGTATGGCCCCGAGGGTTTTCTGGAAAATGTTGAAGGTAAGCTTGCCGGATACTCATGGAACCTTGTTAAGCATTACAGCAATCTATTGGCCTTACACGTAACCGAGGTACATCCCCATCATCTGATTACCAAAGATTACCTGTGTCAAAACAGATTTATCCCTGCTTCAAAAGCCGTCAAACAGCCTTTTAACAACATTCTTCATAAGGAATCAGCCCTCTCTATTTCTGTCGAAATCCTTGATCACAGTATCCCCTGTCTCGGGTTTACCATCAAGGAACGATTCCATGTCAATATAAGGAAAGAGTCTGTTTCTAATCTAGGACTTGAGATCGGCCCTTGGCTAGGTGAATTCAAACAGGCATTATTTAACAATAAAGACCCTGATTCAGAATTTGAGGTAAAATACGGCAAAATTAAACCAAAAAAAAAAGAGGTTCGTGCTGGGTGATCTATCAAGTAAAATTGCCCTAATAACACCGGGTCAGAAGGTTTCATATATTGTCGATGTCATGTATAGCAAATCGAATGTGGAAAAGATAATTGAACTTGCCAAGGACGCCGATCACCTATTTATTGAAGCGGCTTTTCTTGAAAAAGACAGGGAAATTGCCGAAAAAAAGTGCCATCTGACCGCCCGGCAGGCCGGCAGCATCGCAGGTAAGGCTCGGGTTAAGCAGTTTACTCCCTTCCATTTCTCACCGAGGTACAAGGGCCAGGAGCACCTTTTGAAAAAAGAAGCAAGAGAAGCATATGATAAAGTAAGAACCTATCTCAAAAATAAGATTAGAGTTCAGGGCAAGGCGCGAAACGGTGAAAAAGCGGAGCATACACGTAGTATGTGAGCATTTTGAACCATTTCGCAACGCCGCCATGGGCACTTAAATTGTTTTTGAGATAGGTTCTAGATGAAATCCGGTACTTCATGGTGTAACCCAAACTTCCTTAACATCCATAAAACTCTTTTATTTTTTCCACCACATATTCCTGCTGATCCTCTGAAAGCTCGGGATATACAGGAAGTGCCAGCGAATGCAAGGCTGCATACTCGGCCACAGGAAAATCTCCTTTTTTGTAATCCAGATCCGAAAAGCACTTTTGAAGGTGCATAGGGACAGGATAGTACACCTCCGTCCCGATCCCGGCATCATCTAAAAACAGCCGGAGCTCATTTCTTCTTTTCTCTAAAATTATCACAAACTGATTGTATATGTGACGGTTTTCCTTTTCAACAGGAAGCCTAACCAAGTCAGCCAGTCCCGAATTTGCAAAAAGTTCTCTGTATTTGCGCGCGTTTTCCTGGCGGGCCATGGTCCAGGTGTCAAGAAATTTCAGCTTTATGGAAACAATGGCTGCCTGAATTGCGTCCAGCCTGAAGTTGCCGCCGATTAAACTGTGATAATACTTGGGATGGGAGCCATGAACCCGGAGAATGCACAATTTATCATAAAAATCATCTGAACTCGTTGTAACCAACCCTCCATCTCCGAAAGCACCCAGGTTTTTGGATGGAAAAAAAGAAAAACACCCAAAATCACCCATTGATCCTGCCCGCCTCTCCCTGTATTCGGCTCCAACTGCCTGGGCTGCGTCCTCAATAACTAAAAGATTGTATTCAGCGGCAATCTCCAAGATCGGGTCCATGTCAGCACATTGACCATAAAGATGGACAGGGATGACTGCCCTTAGTTGTGCCCGCTCTTTGCCGGTCATGGCAGATATTGCATTGTACAGACCTTTAGGTGAAATATTATACGTATCAGGATCAACATCAACAAAGATCGGCCTGGCGCCGACACGGGAGATTGACCCTGCTGTTGCAAAAAATGTATATGGTGTCGAGATAACAGTGTCCTGGGGCCCGATATCGGCAGCCATCAGTGAAATCAGAAGCGCATCTGTTCCCGATGAAACCCCAACAGCATGTTTCGAAAAGCAATATCCGGCAATCTCCTTTTCAAGTGTCTCAACCCATGGGCCAAGGATAAAATGCTGGCTTTCAAAGATCTCTTCAGTAACTTTCAGAACCTCTTCCTTTATGCTCTGATACTGGCTTTTTAAGTCAAGCAAAGGTACCTTCATGCTGTTTTAAACCCTCCTCTCGGCATTGTTCATTAAATATGCGTGCTGAATCTCTTTTTTTTCCTGTTGCCATTGTAACCATCGGACCTTACAGAAGATGCAACCGGACTGCAAACTGTTTCGACAGCATCATATCCAAGCAAATTATTAACCTCCCGGGTTAATGGCAAACCCGCCCTCAATTTCATGGAGTCGGACAGGGCTATAATCGTTTCTGTTTTTTCAGTGTGTAGCAAGTGAACGTACCCCCGACAGGAACCCGGATGCCTTTCCAGAATGTCATTTAATCTCACAAGTAACGCCTTTTCGGTGCGGGTAATGTCCAGATGAAAATGAATGCTTGCAGACCACGTCTCCTC
>JAZFVY010000433.1:0-3354 GCA_036447975.1 Desulfobacterales bacterium | reverse complement strand
AGGCTATAGGCAACTAGATGATTTTCCGAAAGACAAGCCCATTACCAATCATCTTTGCTTACACCGGTAGTTCGACAACAAATTTAGCGCCCCGGGGTGGGTTGTCCTGTACACGTATCATGCCGTTATGATCGGCAACAATGGCGCTTACAATTGTAAGCCCTAGACCCATGCCGGCCTTTTTTGTTGAAAAATTTGGTTCAAAAAGTCGTGTCTTGTCTTTATCGGAAATGCCGGATCCACTGTCGGCAACCTCTAACCGCACGATCTTTAAACTTGGATCATGGGTTAATGTTATAATAATGCTACCCTCTTGCTTTATGGAGCCAACGGCATTGTCGACAAGATTAATCATCGCCCGTTTTATATGCTGACGATCAAGATTAAGATGCGGAATATTGTTCGTAACGCTGAATTCGAAATCAATATTCTGATGTCCTTCTTTGTAAAGCGCCAGTGTCTCTTCAATTATGGGTGTTAAGTCGCAGGGTTTTGGATTTGCTGTTGGAAATCTTGCAAAGGATGAAAATTCATCCACAAGATTTCGAATCAGTTCTACATGGTCTGTGATAGTCCGGGTACACTCATCAAAAACCGATTGGTTAATCTGCCTGGAATACTTACGATTAAGACGCTGGGCTGAAAGCGATATGGGAGTCAAAGGATTTTTTACTTCATGCGCAATCCTTCGAGCAACTTCACGCCAGGCGGCTATACGCTGGGCTTTTTCAAGTTCCGTTAAATCATCAAACACCATCACGATACCCATGTGGTGCCCAGCATCGTCCTTTAGAGCACTAACATTCATTATAAAACTTAAAGGGGTCCCATCTATGGTCACTTTTAGCGGTAATTCCACAGCATCGTTCTTTGCTGTTGTTAAATTCTCCATGATTTCTTCGGCAAGATTCAGATACTCTCCATTTAAAAGATTATTATACCTTTTATTGATAATCTCCTCTGATTTGAGATTCAGCATTTTTTCAGCCGACTTGTTAATCGTGGAAATGAATCCGTCAGCGTCAAGGGTAATTACACCGGCAGAGACATTCTTAAGGACGATTTCCATGTACTGCCGCCTTTCTTCAATTTCAATATTCTTTTCACGAAGTTTGAGAGTAGAAAGCTCCAGCTGTTCCCTGCCTATCCGCAGATCTCTGGTCATTGTATTAAATGAATCGACAAGGCTTCCTATTTCATAATCAGCCACCGGATCGATACTGAAATTCAAGTCTCCTCCCGCAACCCTTCGGGTACCTTCAGCCAGTTCCATGATCGGTATGGTGATCGTTTTTGCCATGTAAAAGCCGAACCATACCGCGCAAAATACAACCAGCAACGCCACGATTGAAAGTGTTATATAGTAGGTAGCTTGAATCGGCTCCTTAAGAAGTTTTATCTGTTGGTATTCTTCAAAACCTCTTGAAATTGATGCCATGTTTTCGGAAAGATTCGGGGGAATCAGGTTGGTTATTACAACAAACGCTTCGACATTCGTGTATTTAACCCCGAAGGGAACAGTTCCTATAGTTCTGATAAGCTCCCCAGCGGGAATATTTTCTGAAATTGTCCTGACAACATTCGATGACATATCTTTTTCAAAATTATCGGCCGTAACAATCCAAAAGGGGCTATCTTCCAATTCCGGGGATAGCGTAAAAGAAAGACGTTTTGCATTGGCGGAATAAACTTCAATGGCATCAAGATTAAACTCACGCTGGACAACCTGAATGTAGCGGGAAAGAGCTTTTCTTTTTTGAGGTTCGACAAGTTTTTTACTTTTTATTTGATATGATATTCTTTCCAGAAAAAACCGATTATTTTTTTCGGCACGCAAATATATATTTCTTCCGACAAGCAATGAATTTTGAAGAGCCTGTTCAACAGGAACGTTAAACCAATACTCGATGCTGGTTGTTATAAATTGGATGGAAAAGAAAAAAAGTACGATGGTCGGCAAAAGCGACAGTGCTATGAAGGCTACCACAAGTTTCATTCGAAGGTTTGCTCCCATCACCTTGCGCTTTCTATCATAGAGCAGCTTTACCAAATTTCTGAAGACAAGAAATATTAATAAGATAAGCAAAAGTAAATTGATATTGATCAAAATGAACATCAAGATCGTGTTGGAGATGGGGAAGTCGGTTCCATAATATATAATCCTGCTTCCGGCAAAAGTCAGGAGGGTGACAATGGCAATAATGAAGACAATAATGATGCCTTCACGCTTTCGCCTGTTACGCTCTTCTTTCGAAATAAAAGATTCTGTCTTTTTGTTTCTATTATTTTTCATGATAACCGAAGAATATAATTCGAATAATATTTCTAAACACTCGATTCATAGTTTTAATAGATGAAATCTATGGCATACAAATCGGTTTCAAAGTCCCATAAAGAAACAAAAAAGAGGATATGATGCAGATAATAAGGAAGGGTTACTTTGTTTAGTTCGGCATTAGCTCTTATTTGATAATGGCTTCCTTTTTCCAGCATGTTAAGAGGAACAATCTTCAACCTGTCGATTTCACTCATCAATTTCTGGGCCTCTCCAAAAGATTGTGTAACCACGGATTTGCTACTTTCCGATCTTATTACAGTAAATTCCTTTTTGAGGTTATTATACTTTATTGTATGTGAAACCTTTAAATCGGCTAAATTATCATCGAACCACAGATTGCGGACTTTGTACAGGGTAATAAAAAAAGAGAAAGTAGTTGGGACACCGCTTAAGATAGCCTTTTTTATTTCATCTATAAAAGCGCCCTCAACATTCAAATACATAAGAAGGTCGTCACTTGTATTGGTAACAATTATATTTGTCAACCTTGCATCCTGGGCAAAAGCCAAATTCTGTACAAAAAAGAGTATGCCAAAAAGTATGACGCATATTTTCAGATTCATTGATAATTTCATGTCAATATTAATCCGCTAATAATGCTGTTAATAGATAAAAGATTAGCAATATCAATTGCACTTACAGCAAAAAAACGCAGGGGTCTTCTTATAAAATCCAGGATAAAACTAATTAATAGCGGATACCTTCTTAAATGGCAAGTGATTTTGATTGAAAGGAGGACAAATCATTTATATCATTGAGAGTACCGGTTTCCCATGATTCTTTTTGAGCAAAGAACTCCTTAAGAAAGGCATGGTTGAAGGCATGGCCGGATTTGCTAACCACCACATGCCCTAAAATTGGCATGCCTAGTAGTGAAAAATCACCGATGCAGTCGAGAATTTTGTGTCTAACAAACTCATTCTGGTAGCGCAAGCCATCATCGTTAACAACATCATGTTTATCAATTACAACCACATTTTCCAGGGAAACTCCACGGGCCAAGCCGTAACGTTTCA
>JAZFVY010000432.1:0-6319 GCA_036447975.1 Desulfobacterales bacterium | reverse complement strand
AAGGTTCTGGCAAATGCATCTTTAACTATCTGTTTTTCTCTATCCAACGTTCCAATCAGGCTGCCAATTGCCTCAAGTGTCTTTTTAGACTGCTGATCGGCTACGGGCAGTTCATCGGCAGTGTTCAGAAGGTATTCTTCCTGAACACAGAGATCATTAAAATCCCCTAAATTGTCTTGCAATTTCCTCAATTGCTGAATCAAAATTTTAATTCTTTTGCGGGGAAACAGACTGGAGAAGAACTCCATCAAGTATCGCAGTTTCTTACATTCAATTCTCAGAGCATGCAGCCTCTCGTCTTCGGTGTTCTCAAGGATCTGGTTGCCGGCTTTTACAATACTTAGGTATCTCTTATAGATTCTTTTCCGCGATAGATCAATTATTGGAAGATCGGCATTAGATGCCGTTGGAGAATCATGAGGCGGTTCATTTAAGAACGCATCCCAATCTTGTAAAATTCGCGAATATTCTTTAGACTTCAAACCCATAATGACTTCCTTAAAAGCCTTAGATCGTTTTTCCCTCAAATAGTCAAACAAAGGATCAATGTCGTTACGCAGGACAGCGGGGAGCATCCCTTTGTATATATCCTCTTTGAGGAGGTAGACATCCAAATCCCGTAACTGGTTAGAGAGTTTACCAACAAAAGCAAAATTTTTCTTAAACCGGCTGGTGGTCTCCTTCGGAAAGACACTTTTAATCTGATCTAAAGCAGAGCGGGTACGGCGAATAGCGACTCTAAAATCATGCAAAAATTCCGTATCCAGGTCTTTCTCAATATTGGCTTGGTTGATTCTTATTACTTGCAACAAAAACTTTAGTATGATTTTTGTTGCTTCGTCAGTCCGCATATCGGGGTTGAGTTGTATGTTTAATTTTGCAGAATAACTGCCAGGTCTTTTTTCTACTGCCTCAAGTGCTTTAAAGTATATATCTTCTTCTTTGCTTATTGAAAATCCTGCCTCCTCGAATCGTTCGGCCAGTTCTCGAGAATATTTTGGATATCCCCTGACTGGTTTCAACCACAGATGAGCAGCCAACATAGGCTCGTTTTTGTCATGGGACGGTCGAATTTCTTCATAGACCAATCGTGCTACTGTTTTTTTATCCTGGTTCAGAATACGGTAAGGGGTTGATCGGGAATATACTTTAACAAGCTCTATCAATGCTCGCATTTTTATGATCGGCGCCAACTGTTCTTTTAGTTCACTATCGGGGAAATCCCAAATAAAAACTGGCAAAGAGGTGATTTCAATGCCGTGAATAATTGCGTTTATATATAGTTTGCGTAAAAATAGTTTATTTTCGGACTCATACAAAACAAGCGATTTATTAAATAAGCGCCAGTCAAACGTATCGCACATCGCAAAACTCTTAAGCATGGAGGGTTCTTTTTTGATTGCATAATGATCGGTCAATTCCCTGATCAATTGCTTTTCATCATACCCATCTGGGAAACTGAATTTCAACTTATTGCGCATTATTAATCCTCTGAATTGAGGTTTATTTTGATCATGAAAACCTGGTCCTGTGGGCCAGGTCAGAGTTGTCCGGCTCTGCCTGAAGAAACGCTGCAAAAGTTTGAAGTGAACTAAAGTTTAAAGTGAGCTAAAGTTAAGGAATTCTATCAATTATAAAACCAGCGGAGCAAAGCGACTCCACAACTTTAGGCACTTTAGCTCATTTTAGGCACTTCTAACTTGTCCGGCTTGCAGGAGAGTAGCCCCTTTCAGGGGCAAACCAAAGCCTGGTCCTATGGGCCAGGATTCTTTATTCGTCATTGTATCGCTTTGGATAATCAAAAAAAACAGCTTCGCCTTTACCTTTTTGCACTTTTCCCCAACTGTCCACATCAAACCTGATGCAGTAAATTCCGGTGGTAGGGATATTATAGACCGGATTTTGTTCAAGCAATATGTCAGCGAAATCATTGAAATCAGGATTGTGTCCAAACAGCATAATCGTTTCATCCTCATCATCCTGATTTCTTACCAGTTCGAGCAGATACATTGCATCGGAATGATACATATTGTCTTCAAATACAATCTTCTTTTTGGGATAATCGATTGCTTTGGCAATAGCTATAGCCGTCTTTCTAGCTCTTTTTGCAGGACTTGACAGGATAATGTCAGGCATAATTTTCTTTTCTTTCAATTTTTGCCCCATAAATGGCGCATTTCTTTTTCCTCTTTTGTTCAAAGGCCTGTCAAAATCATCCAGCCTAAGATCACTCCAACTGGATTTGGCGTGTCTGATAATTATAATTGTTTTCATCTTGAATCGACTCCTTGTTAAATTCCAAGAAAATATTAAAAAATAAGCCGATTTGGTTTTAAAGTCAAAATAATTTTTTTGACATAAATTTTTTTGTATTGTAAATAGGGGGAAATTTAAATCCCAAATTATGCGAGGTTATTATTATGAAAAGTTTTGCCAGGCTTGATCGCCTTCCACCGTATGTATTTGCGACCGTTAACAAGATTAAAATGGATGCCAGGCGTGCAGGAAAGGATATTATTGACCTTGGAATGGGCAATCCCGACCTCGGCACGCCACAGCATATCGTCGACAAGCTGATTGATGCCGTTCAAAAACCGCATAATCACCGCTATTCAGCGTCCATGGGTATCACAAAGCTGAGAATGGCAATTGCAAGCTGGTATAAACGCAGGTTTGACGTCGATATCGATCCTGACACCGAGGCAATCGTAACCATCGGTGCAAAGGAAGGGATCTCACATCTTATCCTTGTGACCATCCGTCCGGGGGACGTGGTGTTTACACCGAACCCGACTTATCCGATCCATCCATTCTCGGCAATTATTTCCGGAGGTGACGTAAGGGGGATACCCATGGGCCCGGACCATGATTTTTTCGAAAACCTCATTGCCGCCACCAGACAGACCTGGCCAAGGCCCAGGGTCTTAGTCATAAGCTTTCCCCATAATCCAACAACTGAAATAATTGAAATAGAATTTTTTGAAAAAATCGTCGATTATGCCAGAGAACACGACATTATGATAGTTCACGACTTCGCTTATGCGGATCTATCATTTGACGGTTATAAACCTCCTAGTTTCCTCCAGGTCAAAGGCGCAAAGGATGTGGGTGTTGAATTTTTTTCACTTTCAAAAAGTTACAGCATGCCCGGCTGGAGAGTCGGTTTTTGCGTTGGAAACCAAGAGATTGTGGGAGCTCTGGCCCGAATAAAAAGTTATCTTGATTACGGTATTTTTCAACCGATTCAGATTGCTTCCATCATCGCCCTGGACGGCCCGCAGGACTGCGTTAAAGAGATATGTGATACTTATCAGGAACGAAGGGATGCTCTGATAACAGGCCTCAATCGTGTGGGCTGGGACATAGAGAGTCCGAAGGGGACCATGTTTGTATGGGCCAAAATTCCGGACAAATATTTGAAAATGGGATCGGTTGAATTTTCCAAATTACTGATTAATGAAGCCCAGGTCGCTGTTTCGCCGGGCCTGGGATTTGGTGAGTACGGGGATGATTACGTACGTTTTGCGTTAATAGAAAACAATATGCGCATAAACCAGGCTGTAAGAGGAATCCGAAAGATATTGTAAATCCGTTTACAAAGTCTCATGGAGTAATTTATATGAAAGACATCAACATAGGTTTACTCGGCTGCGGCACAGTCGGCACAGGTGTTGCAAAAATTCTTATTGAAAACAGAGACCTTGTCCGTTCCCGGGTTGGGGCTACTCTGAACCTGAGACGCGTTGCCGATATAGACCTTAAAATGGATCGGGGAATACGATTCGATGACGGTGTCTTTATCAGTGACGCGTATAAAATAGTAGATGATCCTGACATTGATATTATTGTTGAAATGATCGGGGGAGAGGGAGTTGCAATGGATCTTATTTTAAGAGCCATTGATAACAATAAGCAGGTTGTCACAGCGAATAAAGCACTGCTTGCCAACCATGGAAATTCCATATTCAAGGCCGCGGCGGAAAAGGGTGTTGACCTTGCCTTTGAGGCCAGCGTCGGTGGCTGCATGCCGATCATCAAGTCGTTGCGCGAGTCTTTGGTCGGGAATCACGTAAAATCTATGGCCGGCATTTTGAACGGGACCTGTAATTATATCTTATCCAGGAGTACCGACGATGGCAGCAGTTTTGAAGATGTACTCGCTGAAGCCCAAGAAAAGGGGTTTGCAGAGGCGGATCCGGCCCTGGATGTGGAAGGGATCGACACCGCACACAAACTGGCCATATTGACATCCCTTGCCTATGGCATGGAAATCAATTTTAAAGATATATATATCGAAGGGATCTCCAATATTACCCCTATGGATATTGACTTTGCAGGTCAGTTCGGATATAGGATCAAGCTTCTTGCTATCAGCAAGGACACGGGCAATGCCGTTGATGCCAGGGTCCATCCCACCATGATACCGTTTGACAATCAGCTTTCCAGTGTCGATGGGGTCCTTAATGCCATTACAATTACCGGCGATGCTGTCGGTGACGTAATGCTCTACGGACACGGTGCCGGGATGATGCCGACCGCAAGTGCTGCGATTAGTGACACGGTTGATATTGCCCGCAACCTTTTATCAGGCGCAAGTGGAAGAGTTCCTTTACTTTCATACCAGATGGGAAATATCCGCAAAATTCCTATTATGCCCGTTGATGAAATCTTGACCCACTACTATTTCCGATTTTCTGCAATGGATCGTCCCGGAGTCCTTTCAAAGATATCCGGCATTCTGGGTGATTTAGGAATCAGCATCAAATCCGTGCACCAGAAAGGAAGAAAAACCAAAGGGCCTGTTCCCCTTGTTATGCTTACACATCTTGCCAAAGAGGCAGATGTGCAAAAGGCCATGGCGAAAATAACCGATCTGGATGTTGTTAAAGACAGGCCTGTTCTCATACGTATCGAGGATGAAGACGAACAGGATTGAACCAGCCTGCGAGCGCATTCCCCGTAGCTTGCTACGGGGTAAGCGAGCGAAATAAGATTGGCAGAAGACCTTACTGGGAAGATTACCCGCAGCTTGCTGCGGGGAACACTTCAATTGAGAGGTTTTATGAATATTGTTTGTTCCGACCTGGAAGGCATTTTAGTTCCGGAAATATGGATAAATGTTGCCGAAAAAACCGGTATTAAAGAACTCAGACTGACAACACGTGATATCCCTGATTATAATGTATTAATGAAAAGACGCCTCGCCATCCTTGATGAAAAAGGGCTTAAGATAAGTGATATTAAAGGGGTTATCGCCACCATGGACCCCCTTGAAGGGGCCCTTGAATTTCTGAACTGGCTCAGGTCTCGCACCCAAATCATCGTTGTTTCTGATACGTTTGTTCAGTTTGCGGGTCCCTTGATGGAAAAGCTCGGATGGCCGACGCTTTTTTGCAACAAATTATCGATAGATTCCGACGGTTCGATTGTTGATTATAATTTACGCCAGAAAGACGGCAAGCGAGAAACGGTGATATCATTGAAAAGATTGAACTATTACACCATATCTATTGGTGATTCCTATAACGACATTACCATGCTGAAGGAAGCCGACACGAGTATACTTTTTCGGCCGCCGGAAAATGTGAAAAACGAGTTCCCGGAATTTCCGGTAACATACAGCTTCGAAGAGCTGAAAACGATTATTCAGGACATAGTTCCAAACGATTCTGCCTGAGATTTTTATGCTTACCCATAAAACAAAATGCAGGGTAATTTATGGTGACACGGACAAAATGGGTTTCGTCTATCATGCCAACTACTTCCGCTGGTTTGAAGCAGGTCGTTCCGAGTTGTTCAGGCATCTGGGTCTCTCCTACAAGGCAATCGAAAAAGAGGGAGTTTATCTGCCGGTATCCGAAGTACATTGTAAATTCAACTCTCCTTCCCAATACGATGATATTCTGGTCATAGAAACTTCACTCGACACTAGTGTAAAAGCGAGTATGAAATTTGACTATCGCATTTTCAGCGAAAACGGCAAAGATATACTTGCTGAAGGTTACACGAAGCATGCATTTGTGGATCGCAACGGTCGGTTGTTACGCCCGCCTGAATTTATAATCAAGCTTATTGCAAAGAATTATGATTCCGCTTAGCCCGGGTTAGAACTGGTTTCAAAACCCAATTTGGCCTTAATTATGGATATTTCAAAATTTGACAGATGCAACATCCTTGTTGTTGGCGATTTGATGGTTGACGAATACCTGTGGGGAGATGTTGAACGCATATCTCCCGAGGCCCCTGTCCAGGTGGTCACGATCAAAGACGAGGATTTTTCCCTGGGTGGATCAGGCAATGTCGTCAACAACGTTGTTGC
>JAZFVY010000431.1:0-6085 GCA_036447975.1 Desulfobacterales bacterium | reverse complement strand
CCTCCAACCAGCTCAGGACGTCTGCCTTGATCAATGCCCTCTTTGACATAATGACGATACGCCCTTTTGGCCTCGCCTTGCTTTGTGCCATACCATCGCAGAACATAATCTCTGTCTTGCCAGTCGTTGCTGACTCTGCCCATCAATACTGAGTGACCGCACCAGCGGTATCTGTCCAGTTCGGCAAGAGATTCCGCCAGCTTCGCACGCAATGGATTCAGATGAATATAGCGCACCAGCTCTTTGAAATAAGCATCTTCCTCGCAGACGATGGATTTATACCGGTTCTGAAACAGGTAACCGTGGCGGCGATGCCGGAGGTTATAATTTATCGCATAACCGGTAAGAAGCCTTCGCATAAATCTGGGCAGACCGGATGGCCCACTGCGCAAAAGAATATGCGCGTGGTTGGTCATTAGCGACCAAGCGTAGATAGAAGTTTGTGTCTCAGAGGCGATCTTTCCCATTCTAGAAACGAAATCTTTTCGATCCAGATCATCATCCACAATTTCACGCTGCTCGATGCCTCTAATCATGACATGGTGCAGGGTGCCGGGGGCATCCAGTCTCGCTTGTCTTGGCATAATCACCTCTCGGGTTCAAGGTTTCATGATTACATATCAAAATATGTCTAATTAGTCAACAACGTCCCCTATATATAGATTGACATTGCAGCCAAATTACAATATTTCTTCGGTACACGGGACAGGGGCCCAGGGGCCCTCAGTGCCCATAACAAATCGCTGAGAAAAGAGGATATTTTGATGAAAAATCGTATAATAATTGGGATATGTTTGAGCCTCGTGGTTACTTGGATTTACGTGCCCCAACTCTTCTCTGCTGATTGGGAGTGGACAACAAAAAAACAACTAAACCTTGAGGCTCCACCACTGGATATTTCCACTTCGTCGGATGGACAATGGATATTCATTCTGGCTCCGGGAAAAGTTCTTGTCTATTCCATTTCAGAGGATAAAGTGATGAACCGTATTCCGGTTGATAAAGCATTTGACAGACTGACACATTCCGCAAAAAACAATACTCTTATCCTTGGCAGCCGGGCGGAAAAAAGACTTAAGATTATTCAACTGGAATTAATTTATAAAATTGATATATCCGGTCTCCCTTTTAAAGGTCCTGACCATGCCCCGGTTACCATTGCCGTCTTTGGCGACTATCAATGACCGTACTGTTCGCGGCTTGAGCCGCTGCTCCGGCAGGTGCTGGATAAATACCCTGAAAAAGTCAAACTCGTTTTCAAGAACTTTCCCCTTGGCATGCACAAATTCGCAAGACTGGCTGCCGCAGCAGCCCTTGCAGCCCACTCGCAGAAAAAATTCTGGGAGTTTCATGAAAAATTATTCGAAAACTACCAAAAGTTAAATGACGCCAAGATCCTGGAAATCGCTAAAGAACTGGGGCTTGATATGGAAAAGTTCAACAAAGAGAGGAATGATCCTGCCATTCAAAATTTAATTGCCAGGGATATAAAGGACGGCAGGCAGGCAGGGGTTCGCAGCATTCCCGCTGTTTTTATCAACGGAAAGGTTTTGAAAAATCGGAACTTTCAGGGCTTCCAAAAGATAATTGATACTCAACTCAATAAAAAAAGATGAAGCAGACACCTGCCAGATATCCCAATCCATGAACAGGGATAAGGAGATATGACGATGCAAGAGGAACAGAAAAAAGACGAGATGAATGCGGGTTTGTTAGAGATGTTTACAACTTGTGAGGTAGAAGAGCAGTGCACTAAAATTTTAAGTTGGCTTAAACAGCACTATCAAATAGATGGAATTGGATTTTTCTTCCGGAAGAACGGAACGCCCCGGGCTTATTATTTCGCAGAATCTGTTCCAATGAATATTGTTCAGGGTCTGGAGGAGGCTCTTTCTGGAGTCGACCAAGCTGAAGAAACAGGAGAAGAAGTTTCGTTCTTTGGACAAAAAGAAGAGAAAATAGCCTTCTTTAGTCCTCAAGAAGATCACGAATCACTTGAACCAATGGGACTTACCATCTCATTAACCACCCAGGATCGCTCCATTGGAACTCTGGCTCTTATTGAGAATGCAGCAAAAATTCAAGGTTTGACAACTGAAAAACCGGAGCTACTATCGTTTATTCCCCTTATATCCAGCCTGATAGATAATGCCGTCTCACACGAACAAAAGGACAAGAAAATACGTATGCTCAACCTATACCAATCAGTAAGCTCCGCGTTAGCATATATCGGCGATTTGATGGAACTTCTGACCACGATTGTAAGTATTGTCACCTCAGAACTCCATTGTGAGGAAAGTTCGGTTCTCTTTTACGATGAAGACAAAAATGAATTCGAATTTTTCACTGCCGTGGGCGAAACAGGAATGAATCTTGTGAAAGAACGTTTTCCGGCTGACAAAGGAATTGCAGGTCGAGCACTGAGAGAGCGAACAACTCTTGTGGTAAATGATGTACAAAGCCACCCCGACTTCTACGGTTCTATCGATAGGCAGCATGACTTCAAAACAAAATCAATGCTCACAGCTCCTCTAATATCAGGTGACGAGAGTGTAGGTGTTATTAATGCCATAAACAAAGTCGAAGACAAATATTTTGATAAAGGGGATGATCAGATCCTCTCGGCGATCGCAGATGAAGTGGCTTTAGCAGTCAAAAATGCGAGACTCTTTGATTTTGTTGTCGATAGTTACTGTAAAATAAGACAGGGCCTAAATAGCTGTAAAGGCTGCAAACTGCCACTCAAATCGTGGACTCCCTGTGTGAAGCACTTGAATAACCTGTAAAATTTTTAAACATACTCAAGACCGCAGCCGATTAACAAACATCAAGGATAAAAAATAACAATTCACATGGACAGAGAAAAAATAAAGATTGACCTGCTCATCCATGACCTCAAGGTTCCGCTGGCGATTGTAGAATCAGGCATCACTTTATTATTGGAAAAGCCGGAAAAATATGGCCCCCTCACAGCTAAACAGAAGAAGGTTCTTATAAGAACGCTCAGAAATACCAAGGTTACCCAGACGCTGGTAAACGATGCACTGGAGCTTGGAAAATCCAGAGAGGGTATCGTCAATTTAACAAGCTTTAGTCTTTCAAACCTGTTCGAGGAAACGCTAATAGAGCTTTTTGATCTGGTTGACATCAACACCTCGGAGAGGATAAAAACCTGTACCGAACTTTCTGAACTGAAAGAGATATTGTCAGAAAACGGTCTGGCTCTCATCATTGATGAAGGGCTGTGGTCTCAGGATGTCTGCCTGGATGAAGCCAAGATTAAGCAGATATTGAGAAACCTTTTGAATAATGCCTTGAAATATCGAAAGAGCATTGTAGAAATAAAGGTTGATAAAAAGGATGATCATCTGTTTTTATCCGTAAAGGATGACGGGGAAGGCATACCCTCGGTCTTTCATAAAAAAATTTTTGAGAGCTACTTCCAGCTGGAAGCAAAAAATGGGGCTCCTATTAGAGGAAGCGGATTGGGGTTAGCCGGTGTATTGATTTTGGTGGAAGACCTGGGTGGTAAATTGTTTCTTGAGAGCGAGGAGGGAGAAGGCGCAGATTTTTCGCTCGAGTTGCCTCTGCCTAAAAAGACCTAGCCCGCATTTCTCACGAGCCAGAGCGGTGCAGGATAGACTCGGATATGTTCAGTCTGCTGTCTTTCAGCCCTTGTTTTATAATGATTTGCGTCCGGCAAATCACGTGCTGTTATTTTAATACGTTATTGTGATTTTATGTAATTTCTCAATAAATTCTGGTGCCCACTGGTGATAAAATGTGAAAGATCTGGCTGTTTGAGCGAGTTAGTGAGAAGTTACGGTTTTTATAACATTTATTTCTGTTGGTCAATTCTGCGGCAAATCCATTCAACAGTACCCATTGGAGCGCCAAACTTTTTGTCAAAATAATCACCCAGTTCGTCAAAAAGTATTGCCCACGTTGATTTTCCGGAGTCATAGGCTGATAGCAGTATATCTAAAAGCCTGACAAGCTCTCCCAACTTTTCTTTGGGCAGAAAGCAAATCGAGCCTTTGCGGATGGAATGCATGAGTGTTTCGTAATTCATGGCATGGGCGGTCAGCATAATCGCTGGAATCTTTTTTTCCACTGCCTTTTCCAAAAGTGTTAAACCATCAACCCCCATAATATCAAGTATGGCCAGGTCGTATTGATTTTGTCTTATTTTTTCCGACGCTGTTTGGTAATCCAGAGCCGTGTCAACATCAGCCATTTCCAGTTCTTCCTCGATCATTTCCAAAATGTCTTTTTCATCATCTACGGCCAGAATTTTTTTTCCTTCAAAGTAAGATTTTTTCTCTGACATATTTGTACCCCCTTTTCAAAAAAATCTGAATGCTATATCTTCCATCCTTCTTTTATCTACTATGAAAGTCTGCCTGCCTTCAAACTTTTATGGCTTCGTAAAAAGTCCAACTTAAGCGTTGCGCTTCATTTCGTTGTCATTGCGGCGTACGCTAAGTACACCTCATGCATGACACGAAATTCACGCGCCTTGAATTTGGAGCTTTTTACTTTGCCATCGCAATTTTGACTTTTTACGAGATCGTCAAACTTGATTAACAGGAAATTTAATTGAAAAAACGCTACCCCCGCTAGAAAGGCATTCCGATTTTTCCGTGATAGATTGACATTTCGAAATCCTTCCCGTACACATTTCTCTATCTGTGGGAATGAATTTGCAACGCGTGCTGTAAAACTCCACCGAAAAGTCCAATCTTTCAGAAAAGGTTTTTATCCTGAGCAGATCAGAACCGGTACCGCCGGCATTGAATTCATATGGTTTTTTTGATGAATAAAAATCGGTATCCTGAACATGAAAAAACCCTCCGAAAATCAATTTTTGGTTTTGTTGAGAAATTCCTACCCCATAGTCACGGAATGTTATCCATATCTCGCCATTTTCCTTTTTAGCTATAATTTCTATGGTCCCCTCATCCGGTGTGTTTTCAATGGCATTTTTTAACAGACCCTGACACACTTTTTCAAGAATGCTGCGATCTGTGAACAGGCGGAGACCGTTATCAAAATTTCGAGCAATGTTAAGTTCTCTTTCTCCCATATCAGACAGGGTATAATCGTATAAAGTATGTAAAAACTCTCCCACCTGGATCTCTTCTTTCCGGATTTCAGTCTTGCTGAGCAAAGATTCAAGGCGATCTGATATAATCCCTAAAATTTTAGCATATGGATCATTATATTCTTCCTTTATCTCCTCGACCAACCCTGCGGCACTTTCAATAATGTCCAGTATACGTTCCTTTTCTTCAACAGACCTCTGATTGAGAATATCATCGATTTTTGATTGAAGATCGATTAAACGCTTAACATTCCGCTCACCCCGGTCCAAGGTTTTATCTAATCCGGCGAGGATAGGTTCATCGAGTCTTTTCCGAATTCTGCCGAGAACTCCGATTATGATTGCCAAGGGCGTTTTCAGTTCATGGGACAAATGATTGATGACTCTCTCCTTGGCTTTGTCTAAAACCTTGAGGTCTTCATAAAGTTTAGAGTTTTCAAGAGCAATAGCTACATAGTGAGAAGCGGATATCAGCAATTCTAAGTCTTGATCGTTAAAGCCGTTTTCTTTTTTATTGAGTGTTTGAAGCGTTCCGATACATTGCTGTTTACGATTGACGAGGGGAATGCAAAGAATGTTTCGGGTTCGAAAGCCGGTTTTTTTATCAATATCGGGGAAAAAACGGGGGTCATTGTATGGATCATTGATAATCAAAGGCGTTTTATGTTGAAAAACCCAGCCTGCCACCCCATAATTTGTCGGAAAACGGATTTCATTTTTTCCTAAGTCAGTGGACACCAGAGACCACAACTGATCTTTTTGGGAGTCATACATGAATACCGAACACCTTTCGGTATGCATGAACTGATTAATCTGCTCTATGATCAAATTAAACAACGCTTCGAGGTTCATCTCTGAAGTGACAATCTGGCCTAATTCAAAAAGCATTTTTTGCCGCTGGGCCTGGTCTCTGACCATATGGTCTTCTTTTCGCCGGCCAATGTTTCTTTTCTTAGCGTGTTTTTGATCCCGAGTAGACAT
>JAZFVY010000430.1:0-3583 GCA_036447975.1 Desulfobacterales bacterium | reverse complement strand
TTAAAAGATAATAAGCTGTATTTTCTCTGACTTTCTCAGTACTCACTGTTAAAAGACCACTCATTTTATCCACCACCAGAATATCATGATCTTCATAGAGAATAGAAAGCCCCCTGGGCTGATGTCTGTTGGGGGGGCTTTTAAAGCTTTTCTGACTTTTCCGCATAATGTTTACCCTAAGAAGAACATGTGGATCAGGTCTTCATTCTTCACTCTACGTTAATAACTGTCAAGAATGAAGACCTGACCCCATTGTTTCTCATTAGACCTCGAAACTCTCTGAAGATAAGCCAAAGTCAACGTTTTACTCTTCTCTTTTACCATCAATGGTCAAGCATAGACTTGACCCCGCTTTTTCTTCAGCTCAATTTGCCAGTGTACACGCTTTGGGTTCGAACCAACAAATCTTTTTGATTTCAATCAAAAACTCGCTATTTAATGTAGAGATAGGAGGCATCCATAAGGTAAGAGAAATGGGAAGAAAAGAAAAGCATAAAATCATGAGCATCCCTATTTTTCACTGGTTCGATATGTTGGAATTTTAGGAGGGTATCCATTAATGTCAAGCAATTCCGACCGTGGCAAGATAACTTAGATTTCAAAAGAGCATGATTTATAGGGTATTATTCTCTTATCACAGGTTTGATTGAGGTCGCGATCTGCAATTAATATCACATAAAGAAGAACGGTTGAAATCAAGGGTGAAGCGGGAAATGACATATGCCACTGGTGCAAAATATTGAGAATATCAAAAGGAGCTGATCCTTGGTAAATTATATCAAGCCAGTTCAGCGGATGCAAAAGGCCGGGGCTATTCTAAATGGTTAGGTTAGGCTTTAAAATGCTTTCGAAAACCGTGGACTATATCAGCCAAGGGACGTATTGAATCCTGTGAAGTCACTGTGCCGGATGTTGTTAAGGTTAAAATCGAAAACAGTATCATTGGCTTGATGAAAGAACGGGTTAGGCTTGAAAAGAGATTAGCTTATCAAGCAAATGGATAGGATGGATTAGATTTGCTATTTGGTGTTAGGTTCTTCAGAAAAAATGAATGAGAAAAAATGAGTTGCTTAAAATTCAAATTTGATTTATTAAACTGAGGAAGAAGAATCGTTTGAGGGAAGAAGAATCGTTTGAGTTTACAAAGATTTATACCGATATATTAATTGAAGAAGATGGTATCCATCCTTATATTCGGTAATATACTAATGTATTTGAAGAGTTACAACAGACAATAACCATCAAGAACGAAAGCTCTCAGCTAATGGATCCTCTGCCAAGCTATAAGAAACCCCCGATAAATGAGGTCGTCTGTGGGGTGCGTTTCAATGCGTCCGATAGATTGTACATACCACACATTGGCCTTCTTTGGAATAAATTTAGAGGCGATTATCCACACTTGCAGCATGTACCACCTTTAGCAGCACGTACAGGTCAATTATTGATCGATCTTGCTACAGGAGTTCCAATACCAAGAGTATGGTTTATTAATGAAGCAGATGATGAGCTGATACAGTTTCAATCTGATGGATTTTATCTCAATTGGCGACGTCGGGAACGAGATTATCCTCGGTATGAGTATATCATTGAAAACTTCGAAAAAGTTGTTAATATTATAGAAGGTTTTTATGAAGAATATAAGTTAGGCTCGATTGAACCTATAGAATACGAGTTGACTTATATTAATCATATCCCAAAAGGACAGGGGTGGGAATCAATCGAAGATCTTCCCAGAGTTTTTTCAAATTTGAATTGGGCACAGATTGAAGGGCAGTTCTTACCGAGGCCAGATGGTACTGCATGGGATGTAGTATTTCTTTTGCCAGATGGTAAAGGACGCTTGATTGTTAGTCAAAAGCATGGCGTTAGAAAAGAAGATCAAGTACCTGTGCTTTTTCTTGAGTTAAAGGTGTTGGGAATTGACAATTCAGTAAAAAAATCAGGTATTCGTGACTGGTTTGACATATCTCACGAGTGGATTGTCAGAGGTTTTGCAGACATAACAACACCTGAAATACATGAACTGTGGGAGAGAGAAAAATAATGAGTGAATCTGCTTTGAATAAAGTGGAAAGAAGATTCGAGGAAGTTGTCGCCGCCATGGCTTATGCAAATCAAGCTATAAAGGATGAACTCTCAATCGATTCTGCATCTACAGGCGCGACCACTTTCACAGTGAAACCTTCATATAAAGGGTTCTACTTCATTAAAACTCCGCTTGTTAACCAGCAGGAAAATGTTGTTTTTTCGATTGGTATCCCAGAAGACCAAGATCCGGTTACGCAGAGGGATTTGGTAAAAAGCAGTGAGGATGAAATACAAGAATTGATTTATCAAATCAGAAGTGCAACCTCTATTCCGGGTAGAGCAAATATTGCCAATAGGCTTCTTGAGCTATTTAGTTACTCAAAAGAAGAGAATCCAGACTGCGTCGGCATAACCGTTGAATCGCTTCGTAATTTTTGTGGTTTTCTTCGCAAAAATGTCGACTTGAAGACTCCAGCTATATCTTTGACGCCAGATAATAATATCTATGCTTCATGGAGAGGTGATGAGGGGCGGATTTTCAGTGCTCATTTTTTACCAAGTAAAGACGTTCGCTTTGTAATATTCAGGCCGAATGATCGGCATCCAGATCGCAAGATTAGGATTTCAGGCACAACGACATTTGATATTTTAATGGAAACAGTAACCCCTCACCGTTTGTATGACTGGATCTCAGAATGAAAGGCGATAGGATACCTGATCAGGATAACATATCTCGCTTTTGTAGACCTATGCAAGTCTATGAAGGGCAGGTTCAACCCACAGCTTTTTTAGTGAGAGAGGGGGAGACGAGCTTGTCAGTAGATTGGCTTGAAGTTCTAAATTGCCCAAGCTGGACAGACACAATCACAAGAATTCGAGAGGTCTACGATTCAAGGTTAACGGTTGGAGCACTGGCAAAAATTGCCATCTTAAATGTGGGTGAAGTATGTGAAAAAGTTCAAACAGAAAGTCCTGATGAGCGAAAGCTTGATATTCTGCATGATCCTATCGAAAATGACCACATCGACATCTCGCACAGTGGAATTTATAACTTAAGGGCAGATGACGAATTAATAGCAGAATTGATTCTCGAAACCGTTAGCGAAACTCACCAAGCGCGTTCTTGATTTATCCTGAAATACATTATTATAATCTCATATTAGGCATAAAATATTCTGACGGTATATGCGACGGTATTTTTATATTGATAGGTTTATAACTATCTAATATTATAACTAATTTTATAACCTTTCGACTCCCGCCGCCTCCACCACGCAACTGTCTCAGTAATGGTGACCACACAAATACATGGGTTTTAGATTCCTGAGATCGCCAGCCAGAAGATAAAATTATCAGCCACTTCAAAAACCTAAGATATGTCTGACTTAACCTCCTAGAAAAGCCAAGGCTGATTCCATCTTTCCCGCCCGGTTGGGATTGCCAAGATCTTGCCGGTTTGTCAATGCATAACGGCTTTTCTTCCGGACGTCTTGAATGGGCTTGAAACCAAGGGCTTATAATGTGTCGACGATGTTGTAAAACTTGCCATTATGCA